>JADJXL010000013.1 GCA_016715885.1 Polyangiaceae bacterium | reverse complement strand
GCCAAGGTGGCCATGGCGACTCCAACATCGAGCGTCCGGGCTGGACAGTCGAACGAGCGCCCCATCACGTGATGCCGGGGTCCTCGAAGGGCCGCACGGATGCGCCTGAAAAATCGCGGGTTTCCAGGGGAAGTGCGCTCGATGTGTCCGCACCGTGGGAGTGGGATGTCATCCCGTGGAAGGCTGGAGTCTTCTCGCGGAAGGAAAAAATCGTGCGCCGCGTCCACGTTGCGGGATCGACCCGCTACGGGTTGTGTTACGTTCATTTTCGCCGCTCACGCGCGTCGTTTCGGGGCAGATTGGCAGTCGGACCCGGACGACGCGTTTGGCATTTTGTGGGTCTAAAAGGCCCACAAGTTGGGGGATCTCGTTTGGTCCGGAACCAGTCCGAACCGAACGCATGACCAGGGAAACACCGTTTCAGTGTTTTGATCATAGGGGATCGCGCGTTGTTACGCGCATAAGTTGAATGAGCGCGAAAAACCCACGAAATCACGGGGTAATTGTGGGTTTTACTGTCCGTAGTCAGTCACGCGTATGCGCTGCGCATACGCAAGGAACTTGTCGGCGCTGCTTAGCTTAAGCGCTTGCGCTTGCGGGAGTGTCCCGCTTGCGACGCAAGCCCCTATGTCACAAGCCCGCAAGCGCTACGCATCCTGTGCAGGACAGCAGAACGTGACAGCTTGATCGGGGTCAGGTTTTACCGCGCCGATCGGCTTTCCTCCGAGCGGTTCACATAAGCCCGGGAGGTACGCGAGCGACGAGATCTCTTTGCTGCCGATCGCCTTTCCAGGAGGAAGAACGTTCGAACACTGCTCGCCCAACGAAGCGATCGGAGTGTCCGAAATGAGCTTCGAACACTGCGTATCTTCGAACACGCGGAACTGCGCTGTGCATGCGCTCCCAACGGGCGCGCCGCATGCGCACGGCGAGCAGTCGCGCTCGTCGATGAAGCCAGGTTTGTCCGCGGTCACTTCGTACACGACGCGGCGATCGCCGTTCCATGTCGCGGGGCACTCATGCTCGCCTTGTCGGTAGATGCAGCTTCGGAAGCCGCTAGGGAGGTCGATCGACGGCATGCACGACGCGCGCTCGTCGCATCCTGGCACGTCATAACCGATCGCCGCGGTCTTCCATCGAGGGCCCGACAGATACGCCTTCGCTACGGCGAGCGATTCGGTAAACGGCGTGCAACTTTCATCGACGGGCGCACCGAGCGGCGCGACTGCGACCGACTGCGCGCACAGTGTCGAGCTTCCCGCGGGGCACTTCTGGCCCGCTGGAATCGCGTTGACGTTCGTGCACGAGCCATCCCAATTTTCCGGACCATCGAACGGCAAGCTAGAGCCCGCTTGCCCGCATATCGCCGCGCGTACTTCGATCGATGATGGAAGCTCGGTGCACTTGCCGGTTGATTCCCCACACGAGCACACGTCGCACTCGGCAGGATCAGCGACGAGATCGGCCCTTCCGATGAACCGCGGAAGGGTGCCCCGCTCGTCGTGGAAGTACCCGTAAAACGGAGCCGATTCGATCGGACCAACCCAAACGGCTTGCATGGCGGACCATTCATCCGGGATCGGGGTGCATGGTTCGCCGCAAATGGCGGATGACTTGCCCGCGTCGCCTGCATCGCCCGCATCGCTCGTCTTGCCCGCATCTACTTGTGCACCATCGGGATAACAAAACCCTTCAAAACAGAATTCCGAGTCATAGCAATCAACATCCGTTTTACATGGCGGAAAGCACCCTCCCTCAAAACAATTGGCTCCATCCGGGCAAGGGGCTCCTGGACCGCAAACGATTGTCCACGGATCGGATCCGCAACCTTGAAGCCACGTACCTAACGCAAAAAAAGCGGAACCAAGTGCAAGCAACGACAAGACGCTTCGATGCATGGAGGTCACCATATCACTAGAGACAAACCATGGTCAACGCGCCGTAAAACCTTTTCGATGGCTTGTGTCCCAAACAGCCGTTAGACTCAACCCACTGAAAAATTGGGGACCTGTCCATAGCAACCAAATTCTTTGAGAATGGACAAATCTAATCGGGTAATCATCAAGCAGCAATTCACCGTCAAGCGTTGCGTGCAGATTAAACGGACCAAGCTGACCAAACCTAGCTCCAAAACTCGCGCCACCACCAAATGCAGGGCGTACGATCGAGTTTGGAGACGGCGAGTTTGTCGAGTGCCACAACCCCCCGGCATGTCCGAGTAAGCACCCCGTAAACCATTCTCGCGATGCACAAAGCGCTGGCAATATGCCAAACGTTCCACCCCGTATCTCATATCCGTCTATACCGCGTGGTGAGAAAGCGACACGAAAACTAAATCCACCGGAGAATATGGATCCAGCTTTCCAATATGATGATAGGACGAACCCGCCCGCGGGATATGGTGAAACTGCACCGTAGAGCACGGTAGCCCCAAAACCAGGCATCCATTGACCACGCATGGACTCATCCGCCGTTTGGTTTGGCACGGAACGCGTCGGCGGGGCAGGTTCGGGGCTCGATGGATTGGACGCGCAAGGTGCTGGCTCTGCTTTCGGTTCGCACGTTATGACGGGCGCTGGCTCTACTTCCGTTTCGTTTACCGGAATCGGAGTCAACACGAGCTTTACGGTTACCGTTCCACCTTTCGGCGCGTCAATCGTAACCACTGCATCCGAGTGCCCCACGAGGGTTGCGCGTACCTCGTGTTTCCCCGGCATGGTAAACACGTAAAACTCGCCCGCGGTCGTTCCGAGACGTTCTGGCTCTCCATCGATGAATACGTCAGCACCAAGGTGCGAAACGTCGATATCGACACGAGTCACGAGGGGGCGCGTGCTATTAAATGCAAACTGAATCAGTTCCAGCTCGGGCCGTGGTACTTGGCCACCATCGAGAATGGCGCGCAGTAGGTAGCGCATGGACTTCGCGGTAGCGCCACCTTTGAGCGCGGCGAGTCCAAGGCGTCCAGCGACGCGCGGATCATTGCGTATTTTGAGCGCTTTACTGTATGCGATTACCGCATCGGAGTTACGACCCGCAAAACGTGCGAGGTCACCTTGTCGGACGAGCTCGGCAAACGCGGCATCCGTTGCGACATCATCCGCGCGGACGATGCCGGACACGACGAGCGCGGCGAGAGCGAGCAAGCACGCGACGAAACGACGGGGCACGATGCTCGATCGTATCCATGACCGATCGAAAAAGCGCCATCGAAATATCACGTGGTTTCACCTATCAGGAGATTTGCCCTGTGCCGTGCTCGAGCTCGAGGAGAAGTTTGCCCGCGAGGGCCTTTCGAGCGTTATGTTTCAGCCCAGAGCCCGACTGCGGCGCAACGACTCTTGCCCAAGCGCGCGCCGCAGTCGGGCTTGTGCATGAAGGCCGGCCTTACTCGGAACCTGAACCCGAACGAGTAAGACCCGACCCATCGAGCTTGAGCGCACGCAAGGCATCCTCGTTCAGCGATTCGGTGGACGTGGATGCTTTGGGCGTAGGAGCTTTTCGCGTAGATGTTCGCGCGCTTGACGCAGGGTTGCTCGTGTTTTCCTCGTATTCGACGACATCGTTGATCTCGCTGACGTCGGGGAGCGGCGGAACGCGCAGACCAGTGCGCGCGGTGTCGCGTTGCGCGGGGTTCCAGAAAAAGTAAAGGGCCACGATTCCCGCAGACGTCAGCAACAGCAAAACGAGCAGAATGGCTCGTGAAACCTTCAAAGTAACACCTCGTGCGGCTTCTTTTACGACGGGAGATGCGTTCGCAAACCACGGAATGGGAGGGGGAGGGGGTGGCGGATCTTTGGGACCGCCAAAGTTCGGCATGCGCCCTTCGAGGGACCAGAGCGCGCACATGGCCGCGCGCGTCTCAGGTGCGATTTCGATTTCGGCCGGGGCAATGATTACGCCGCGCCGCTCGTCACGTTTTTGGTTCCGCGCAAGGGTCTTTCGAATCTTCGCGCAAGCGTTCCAAACACGTAGCCAAATGGCGTCCTCTCCGAGGCCGGTCATTGCAGCAATTTCCGGGAGTGAGTATTCGAGGATCTTGTAAGCAATGAAAAGCTCTCGATTTGTCTCGTCTAATTGATCAATCGCATCCATCAACTCGCTGAGGTTGTCCAGTTGCTCGACGTGGGAGATTCCTCCCTGTAGCTCGTCGGGTTGTGTTCGGTCGCGTCGATCGGCATTTCGCAGCACACGACGTTCCATCGTTCGCGCAATGGTCCAAGCGATGCGCCGCAGTTCCCTTTGTGCTTCCGTGGCACTTGTCGGAATTCGCTCGGGATGAGCAGCTACGACGAGCCAGACCTCTTGCGCGGCGTCTTCTGCGTCTTGCGCCGATAATCGCATACGGTAGAGCCACTTGCGCAACTCGGCACCATACGCCTGGTAAAGGTCTTCGAAGGCAGGGTGCGCACATGGATGCGAAGTTTGCTCAGGCGTCACACCACCTTCAGGCAGGCAAAAAGGCAAACATCGAGGAAAAATCGCACAAGCGGTGTCGATTTTTCGACACGCGTGAGACGCGATACACCATCGACCGTCTCGGACAGGGAGACGGTGCACGTTCTGGCCCCCATCCTCTAAGGGTGCGAGCGGCGAAGATTCCCGAAACCTTTCTTCGAAGGTCGGTCGATTTCTTCTCCGTGCGTATTCTGTACCACTGATGCCACGTGTGCACATGACCGCTACCGGCTCTTTCGAGCCTTCTGAGCGCGTCGTGGCGGAAGCGCTGTCTGAGCGGCAGATGGCGAAAGTCTACGAGCACGAACCGGCTGACCTTGAAGACCGAGCCAACCACGAAGGGCCTCGTAGAACGGACCCAAGAACACACCAACGACCAGAACAATGACGACAACGATGATGAACCAGGGGGGCATATTACGCTCCTAGAACGGGCCATGGGTGGGCGTTCACGCCTTCGCGGCGCCTATACGTTGAACGAAGCGCGCTGTTTGCGAGCGGTCGTAGGCGTTCACGAAGACGCCCCTACAGCCTCACCCCGGTAGTTGTCGAAAAGCAATATGGGCGCGTCCGATTGGCGCGTCCGATTGGCGCGGACGCGCCGTTTCTCGCGAAATATAGCTGGCCCGCATCACCCGCGAGGCGCCGAACACCGGTGTTCGGTGCCTGATGCACACCTGGGGCAGGAACACCAGATCACCGCGTTGGCTCCTTGGACGCGTAAATCTGCCTGATGCACACCTGGGGCAGGAACACCAGATCACCGCGTTGGCTATTCTGGACGGGCGCATGCCGAGCCCGGTGTCTTGGTGTCCCAAGACCATGATCTCGGGTTCGCTAAGTAAAGCTTCTCGGATGCTTCACATCTGCAAGGTCTCCTCCAGTTCTGGTCGCTGCGTTCTAATCCAAGCCAGGATCTCGGAGCGACGCAATTCTTGGACAGGTCGACCGTAATAAGCAGCTAACTCGCTGCAACATCCCACGGCGATCACTGCCAATGCATCTCCCTCTGGATCGGTCGAAATTGGATTAGGTTCGCCTCGGAGTTTTTGCGCCAAGGGGGTCGCGTCTGCTAATTGCTCCATCGTCGGGTCGTCGTTGATCACGAAAAATCCTCCAACAAGACAGCATGTGTCCCCGATCTGGCTCAACAAGTGGAGCTCGCCCCAAAGTCGGATTTTCTCATCGTGCCGCGACACGAACTACGGACCGACACGAAACTGTCGCGTCGCCGAACGAGACTTCCTTCGAGCCGCATTTTTGCCAAGCGGTATACGTTGCCAAACGTTGGAACGGTCGATGAAAAGAAGGGACACCACTTCAATCGAAGTGATGTCCCATTCTCGGGAACACTCACTCAGGAGTGCTGCGGCACATTGAATCCTCCACCGAGATTTCGCTTTGATCGCCTTCAGGCAACGTGATGGCGGAACTTGGTTCCGCACCATGAACCACCGTTTGCAAGTTGGCGAGCAAGTCCAAAATCATGATGATGCGTTTGAAAAGACGCAACCATTTGATCGATTGGCCAGGTTTTCGGGTCTTTTTGGTCGTAGTGTTCTTCTGCTGTTTCATAATGTCTCGAATCGGGATCCAATGGAATGGTGAATCCCTCGTAAAGAGAACCGCATCGATGAATTCTCACGAGTCGGTGACGATTGTTCCGTTGCTCCAAAACGAAAGCCACCCATGCTCGGGTGTCCATTATGGTTACGGGCGGTCATCCGTATGCGCGAGTATCGAGATTGTCTTCGCTAGATGACTGTAAGCATTTGTTTTTTCTGGCGAATTCTTTTTTTAGTCAGAAAATATGCGGGAGGATCCTTCGAGCGCGCCACAACCCGACGACTCGATCTTTCCGTATTCAATTATTTGAGTGGAGCCCCTCAGCGCATCGCCATTCTCAACCCATCGCGGCATGCAGTGGCGCCCTATGACGCTCGATGGCTCTTCGGCTTTTATTTTAGTGCACACGGACCCAAAAAAGACGTTCTCTGCGCAGAGAACGCCCCTCGCGGACATGTTGCGCGCTCATTCTCGTCCGTGAAAACACGAGTGAAAGATTATTTCACCGCGTACTCTGCGCGTTCTCTGCATCGATGCGCATCTTGATTAAATAAAACGGTGCGTTTCGTTGAACGAAACAATGGACTCGGGTAAACGGAACGCATGGGGCGACCCGCACGCGCTGAAGTCGCATCGATGATGCATGTTGGTTTCCGACTCACGCAAGACGAGGTGGACCGACTTGATCACCTCGTCGCGGAGCAAGGACACCGTGACCGCTCCGCGTTGCTGCGCGCGTGGCTTGCGGAAGGCGGCCCGACGTCTCCACGGACAAACTCCGCACGCACACCACACACGAGCACAAGAGGCGCACGCAGATCGAGCGCCGCTTCCCCTGTTGAGCCGACAAAAGATCGCCCGCGACACCCAAAGATCACGGTAACGCCACGCGTGATGGACTCGAGTCCATCGAGTGGTGAGCCATCGCAAGAGACACGACCAAAATCCATCATGCGCGAGCTACTGGCTGAGCTGAACCTTCGAAGGGACGCGCTGCTCATTCGAGTGCCAGAAGTTGTGCGTGCTCTCTTGCCGGATGCGTCAATGGAGACGGTGCACGAGGCACTTCTCACACTGAACAGGAACGGATTGATCGAGCTTCGTCCTGATGCTGGTAGCGAGTTTTTGAAGCCAGAAGACGCTGCGATTTGCCCGCGTGGACCTCGGGACACGGTGTTTTCGTACGCTCGATGGACCGACACGAGCACGCGTTAGCAGTGCTCACGTGCGGTCGTGACTGTCCGTCGCAAAACGTGACGCATCCGTACCGAAACGAGTGCTTGCGCGGTCCATCGAGCGTACGAAAACACCGTGTCCGTGCTCCATCGCGGCACTCGATTTAGGCTTGTTTACGGGCGAGATTGACGCTTTGGAGTACTTACGAGCGTCGATGTTCTTTCGACAAAAGAACGCGCTCGCATCGTGTGCGTTTCGTGAAACGAAACGGATGCGTCTGATTTGTTTCGGGCGTCGAAGAGCGTCAGGCAAAGCAGGCGGTCGATCGCTGCGCCCGATGATGCGCAAGAGCAACGCGACAACAATCTGCGCCGCGAAAACCTTCAACAACAAAAGCCACTCGTCCATCTCGTCTACCTCCGGGCATTCCTTTCCTTTGAAAGGAAGCTGAGCGGCACGAGCAGCAGAACAAACCTGTGATGCCACCTCAGAACGCAGTCAAGAGCTGGGGGCATTCGAAGCGCTTGCAAGTGTTTGTTCGCGCTTGCAAGTGCTTCTCGATGAACCTGCACACGAACACATGGGGGCCCAAAAGTAGACCCTTCTGGACCTCACGAGCGGTTCTGCAGGACCGTTTTTGTACCTGTTCGCGACACTCGATTTGACCTGTTTTCAAGTGCATTTCGCTCGTACGTGGTTTGAAATCGAGACTTGTATTCCGCGCCGGAATACAGGGGCGCCGAATCGAAGTCTTCTCATCTCGTTTCGTGTAACGAAACGGCATGGCATCGAGTGCACTTCTTGCCGTCGACAAACCCGCAACGTTGGACCTCTCGCCCGGCCTGGCAGACGACGTGCTACGCGCCGCGGAGCACGCGCAGCACGCGCGCGCGGACAATACGCGCCGCTCGTACGCTCGCGCGTGGGAGCAGTGGAACGCGTACGCACACGAGCACGGTGCGTGCGCGCTACCAGCATCGCCGCTCGTCGTCGCGGCGTACCTCGCGCATCTCGACAAGGAAGGACTTGGAACGTCAACGATGGACATCACGCTTGCCGCGATCGTCGATCGTCATCGAGCCGCACGACTTCCTTTGCCCACAAACGATCCTGTCGTGCGTGACGTGCGCGCGGGCATCCGTGCTCGTCGTGGGACGCGACCGCAAGGCAAAGCCGCGCTTGGTGCGTATGAGCTTCACGAGATGATCGACGCGCTACCGCCCGATCTTTCTGGCCTGCGTGACCGCGCTTTGTTGCTCATTGGATTTGGCGCGGCCTTGCGACGCTCCGAGCTCGTCGCGCTCCATGTCGCGCACGTCGCGTGGCACGCTCGTGGGATCGTCGTGCTCGTCGCACGTTCGAAAGGCGATCAAGAAGGACGCGGCGTAGAAGTGCCGATCCATGCCGCCCCAGGTCCCCTTTGCCCCGTCGCAGGGTTGCGCGCGTGGCTCGATGCTGCGCGCATCATCGACGGGCCGATCTTCCGCTCCGTCTCGCGTTGGGGGCGCGTGGGGCTCGATGCTCTCGCCTCACGTCACGTGGCCGAAGTGGTCAAGCGTGCTGCCAAACGGGTAGGGCTCAATCCGCACACCCTCGCGGGGCACTCTCTGCGCGCAGGGTTCGCGACGACCGCGGCAAGCGTTGGGGCGCACATGGCGGAGATCTCGCGCGTCACACGGCACAACAGTGACGGGATGCTCCGCCGATACATCCGCGCGGGGACCATGTTCGACCGCGATCCGCTCCGCGGAGTGCTCGCGCGGTAACAACACCCGCCCCCCATACCCCCCGAATATGTCGCGAGCTATGCCCCCCCTGGGGACCAGGAAAACCACTCAAATCCATTGGTCATCCACTCGTCTCCCCAATGGTTTGCGCCCAAGTAGGCCGTAAGCCTGCTTTCCACGGTTCACGTGCGGCTCTTCCCGTAGCCCCTCCCGGTCTGCTTGCCGCAGCTTGCCGTAACTTGCCGCGAGCTTGCCGTGGACTTGCCGCGGCACTTGCCGTGCGGCTTGCCGTAGAACTTGCCTAGAGTGCTCCTAGAACGCCCCTAGAAAGCTCCTAGAACTGGTCCAGAAACTTCCCAGAAAAGCCCAGGATTTCCCAGAACCACACCTACTCGAGCGGAACCGGCTCGTCGGGTTCCGCTTCGTGCACTGTCGAGTCCATCGCCCATCGCTCCCTCGCGGGCCTGGTCCGAACCTCTCCCCAACGTGGACCACTTCGTACGGATTCCGGACGCGGGATCGCTGGTAGCGCTTCGTTTCGCCGTGGAAGAGGGGGCGGGGGAACTTTGGGGCGCTCGGGCCTCTCGACGAGCTTCTCGACGGGCCTCTCGACGAGCTTCTCGACGAGCTTCTCGACGAGCTTCTCGACGGGCCTCTCGACGAGCTTCTCGACGGGCCTCTCGACGGGCCTCTCGACGAGCTCGTCGCTGCGTATCTCCGATCGAGATACATCCGCCGGTTTTTCGGGCACCGGTTGCACGCTCGGCCTTGAAATGGCCTGCCCTGGACTCGCGCAAACCCGCTGAACGAACTGGTTTGCTTCTCGTGCTGCTTTCACGCGCTCCAACCAGTCCGCAGTGGTTTCGGCTCGTTTTACCGGCATTTGCTCCGCTTGCTTCGGCGCGATCTTGGCCTTGTGTTCGCGCACAAGAGCGCTGAAAGCCTCATTTACGCGTGCTTGTAGCTCTTGGCACAACGCCCAAAGCGGATGGCTCTCCCGCTCCAAAAAGCCATTGGAACCCTTGCGATCAAGCCAAATCGCAAGCGCTCGATCCGCCAACACGCGAACCGCTTCTTGTTCCGACACGTTCAGGCTGTCGGCCAGTCCTCCCGCTTTTTCGGCCAAATATGCGCCCGCTTCCCGTGGATCATCGGGTTTCAGTCGTCGCGGTGTCGTTGGCGATGCCTGATATACGCGGCGATAGTGCACGGCGTAGGCGTCGAGAATGGCTTGCCAAGCTACAAGCCAAGGAGCCTCATCCCCCTTCGAAGGAAGGACAAAAAAAGTGTGCGGTTCTTCACTTGCCCCCGCTGGCGGGGCATGGACACTCATTTCTTGATCCAAAGGATCAAGAGGAGAGTCGGCTACCAAATTTGGTAGCCCTCGGGCCTCCCAAATTTGGTAGCCCTCATGCCTCACCAAATCCCTTGTTTTAGGCTCTGAGCTGACGCGTCGTCGGTCCCCTTGTGCACGTCGCGGAGGACGTCCCCAGCGCGCCGCGAACCGTTGACGGCGCTCCGCTTCGGGCATCTCCGATGCTCGACGGCCTACACCGTCTAAAACCGTGAAAAGGTAAGGCGCGTTCCGGTCGTTGTCCGTTCGCGGTACGGGCCGACCCGCGGCGCGACGTTCCGCGCACAGTTGCGCCCACGTCATGGCATCGGTGCGAAGGAATCCTCCGGCCTTCACGAGCGCATGGACGTGCTTGCGTGCGGTCTTCACGTCAACACGGGCCTCGTTGGCCAAGGTGGCCATGGCGACCCAACATCGAGCGTCCGGGCCGGACAGTCGAACGAGCGCCTCCATCACGTGATGCCGCGGTCCTCGAAGGGCCGCACGGATGCGCCCGAAAATCGCGGGTTTCCAGGGAAGCGCGCTCGATGTGCTCGCAGCGTGGGAGCGGATGTCATCCCGTGGAAGGCTGGAGTCTTCTCGCGGAAGGAAAAAATCGTGCGCCGCGTCCACGTTGCGGGATCGACCCGCTACGGGTTGTGTTACGTTCATTTTCGCCGCTCACGCGCGTCGTTTCGGGGCAGATTGGCAGTCGGACCCGGACGACGCGTTTGGCATTTTGTGGGTCTAAAAGGCCCACAAGTTGGGGGATCTCGTTTGGTCCGGAACCAGTCCGAACCGAACGCATGACCAGGGAAACACCGTTTCAGTGTTTTGATCAAGGGGGGATCGCGCGTTGTTACGCGCGACAAGTTGGATGAGCGCGAAAAACCCACGAAATCACGGGGTAATTGTGGGTTTTACTGTCCGTAGTCAGTCACGCGTATGCGCTGCGCATACGCAAGGAACTTGTCGGCGCTGCTTAGCCTAAGCGCTTGCGCTTGCGGGAGTGTCCCGCTTGCGACGCAAGCCCCTATGTCACAAGCCCGCAAGCGCTACGCATCCTGTGCAGGACAGCAGAACGTGACAGCTTGATCGGGGTCAGGTTTTACCGCGCCGATCGGCTTTCCTCCGAGCGGTTCACATAAGCCCGGGAGGTACGCGAGCGACGAGATTTCTTTGCTGCCGATCGCCTTTCCAGGAGGAAGAACGTTCGGAACACTGCTCGCCCAACGAAGCGATCGGGGTGTCCGAAATGAGCTCTGAACACTGCGTATCTTCGAACACGCGGAACTGCGCTGTGCATGCGCTCCCAACGGGCGCGCCGCATGCGCACGGCGAGCAGTCGCGCTCGTCGATGAAGCCAGGTTTGTCCGCGGTCACTTCGTACACGACGCGGCGATCGCCGTTCCATGTCGCGGGGCACTCATGCTCGCCTTGTCGGTAGATGCAGCTTCGGAAGCCGCTAGGGAGGTCGATCGACGGCATGCACGACGCGCGCTCGTCGCATCCTGGCACGTCATAACCGATCGCCGCGGTCTTCCATCGAGGGCCCGACAGATACGCCTTCGCTACGGCGAGCGATTCGGTAAACGGCGTGCAACTTTCATCGACGGGCGCACCGAGCGGCGCGACTGCGACCGACTGCGCGCACAGTGTCGAGCTTCCCGCGGGGCACTTCTGGCCCGCTGGAATCGCGTTGACGTTCGTGCACGACCCGTCCCAATTTTCCGGACCATCGAACGGCAGGCTAGAGCCCGCTTGTCCGCATATCGCCGCGCGTACTTCGATGCTCGATGGAAGGTCGGTGCACTTGCCGGTTGATTCACCGCACGAGCACACGTCGCACTCGGCAGGATCTGCGACGAGATCAGCTCGCCCGATGAACCGCGGAAGGGTGCCCCCCTCGTCGTTGAAGTACCCGTAAAACGGAGCGGACTCGATGGGGCCAACCCAAAGGGCTTGCATGGCGGACCATTCATCCGGAAACGGGGAGCATGGTTCGCCGCAAATGGCGGATGACTTGCCCGCGTCGCCTGCATCGCCCGCGTCGCTTGTGCCAGCATCCGGAGCGTTATGGGTGCGGTAGCAAGTGCCTTCAATGCACACCAGCGAGACCGAATTCCCGTCGTTATCTTTCGTAGGACAATCGGCAGTTGTATTGCACGGGGGCAAACACTCTGAATCCCAGCACTTTTCCCCAATTCCGTAGCAAGGAGCATCAGGACCGCACGGGATGTCCCACGGCTCCGAACCACACCCTTCGAGCCCTGTAAATGTTGCCAGGACAAGCGCGCAAAGAGCAAGCAACGACGCCGTAGTTCGAAGCATGGTGATCATCGTATCATCAGACAAACCCGAGTCAACGCCGTAAAACCCTACAGACGAGCGCCAAAAACAGCCGTAACACTCAATCCGGTCAGGAATGGTGGACCGGTCCAAAGAGTTGTGCTCACACTGCCCAGCCTGATTGGGTATTTATCATATAAAAGTAGTGCATTGAATGCCGTGCGTAGATCGAAAGCTTCAAACCGATGCAA
The DNA here is from genome assembly GCA_016715885.1 of Polyangiaceae bacterium. Lineage (NCBI taxonomy): Bacteria > Pseudomonadati > Myxococcota > Polyangiales > Polyangiaceae > Polyangiaceae bacterium. Next base: position 429 of record JADJXL010000013.1, on the reverse strand, counting down.
TCTTAAACCAAGGCTCAAACCAACGCCTGCGGCAGGACGCACAATCGACACTTGCGGTGTAAGCGACGAGTGCCACATGATCCCGCCATGGCCGATCAAACAACCTGTGAACCTTTCCCGCGTAGCGCATAGAGCGGGCAATATCGCGAAGTTAGCGCCACGAATTGCATAACCTTCGATACCGCGCGGGGACGTGACCGCTTGGAGATCAAATCCAACGGAAACGAAGGGGTGCACTTTCCAGTATGAAGACAATATGAGACCTCCTGCGGGATAAGGCGAAACTGCACCGTAAATCACGGTTCCACCAATTCCAGGCACCCATTGACCAGGCTTGAACGGAGGGATCACGTCGTTTGGCCTGGTACGCGCCGGCGGGGCAGGTTCGGGGCTCGATGGATTGGACACGCAAGGTGCTGGCTCTGCTTT
>JADJXL010000012.1 GCA_016715885.1 Polyangiaceae bacterium | reverse complement strand
ATTCCCGGCATTCACGAAATCAAGATTGACGTGCTCAAAGACCGCATTAAAAAGGCTTGCACGAAGCAAAAGAAAGCTTCTGTCAAAAACGCGAAACCTCGCGAGTAACCGGTTGACGTTATCCGGGCCGCAAATCAAGCGCCAAATGTAATCGACAACCGGTTACCTGCGAGCGAACCGGTTACCTTTCGGCAGACGCGTTGTCGGTTTTTTTGCGCGGTTCTATCTGTTCGCGCATGCAGTGGGAATTCAGCAAAACGCAACGCGCGCACATCCTGGCGGGAATCGCCGACGTCGAACCACGCACCGTCCAAAAGTACCTGGACGGCAAAACGGTTCACGCACGCAAACGAGAACGCATCGAGCTTGCCGAGCGGACATGGACGCAAATGGTCACGGACTATGACGAAGCTTGTGCTCGTCGCAAGCTCGCGCCCGTCGACACTTCCGACGCATCGAAGGGGACCGACCATGGCCACGAATGACCCCTTGGAAGATGCCCTTCGTCCGCTTGCCAAAGCTCTCGTCTCGGTCATGCGCGACGAGCTTGCAAAGCACGCCAAGGGGAGCGAAGGACCGCGCTACTACGACGCGAAAGATGCGCCCATGGGCAAAACGGCATTCTTGCGTCTCGCCAAGGAACGTGCGTTCCCTTCGTTCAAAGTGGGCAAGCGAATTCGAGCCCTCGCAAGCGACGTCCACGCGTACATGGAACGCCAGCAAGGCGCCAAGCCACGCGCCCCCCGTGCGCCCGTAGTCGCGCCCCCGGTCGACTTGAACGACTTGTCACCGGCCGAGCTTCACGAGCTTTCGATGAAGGGAGCTTTGCCCTCTCGACGGGGCAAGTAGCGGATCTCGCGCAAGGGTCGTGTGCGTTCGGCCCTCGCGCAAAAGACTTGACGCCGCGGGGAAAGCGTGATCCGTTGGGTGGTGAGCCTGAAAAGGCGCCGCCCATGGAGCTTGCACAACTCCACGGACGGCTAGGCAAAACCCCGTACTGAGCGAGGTTCTACCGTGAGCCCTTCCATAGTCGTATTTTGGCCAAGATCCAGCGTCATTTTTGCAGCTTGCGCGGAGGTGATTCGTCATGCCGCGTAAAGCTACAGGCAACGTCATCCGCGAAGGGGATCATTTCGTTGCGCGCGTTCAGCTCGACGGAAAGCGCGAGCGGATCCACCTTCCGCCGGGATTGTCCGAAGCGAAAGCAAGAGAGAACGCTGCGTTTTACGCGGAAAACCCCGAGCTAGCCCGCGCCAAACTCGAAGCGCAGAAAAACGAAAAAGCGAATATCGCCCCCATTCCGAAGGGCGAAACGTTCGCGCATTACGTCGTGAGGTATTACGAGGATCGAGACCGTCGCGGGCTTGCCGCGGTACAGGGCGATCAGCGTTTTCTCGAAAAACACGTTTGCCCCCATATCGGAGAAAAGCTGATCGCAGACGTTACCCGCGAGGACATAGAAAAACTCGTCCAGCATTTCGACAATAAAACCGCGCGCGGTGAATGGGCATGGCGTAGCGCGCGTCGATCGTGGAATTTGATCCACGCTCTATTCGCTCAGGCGTGCACGTCGAAAAACCTTGCGTTACGCGTTCGGAAGGACAACCCGACGCACGACGTAGCGCCCCCCGATGCAGGCGAGGAAAAGGCCAAGGCGTTTTTATGGCCAAACGAATTCTTGCGCCTCATGACGTGCGAGCAAGTGCCCCAGGATGCACGACGTCTCTACGCGATAGCGATTTACCTCTACTCGCGAGCGGCCGAAATCCTTGTCCTTCGCTGGACAGATATCGATTTGGAGCACGGGACGATCCGGATCGCGCGCGGGTTTGACCAGGAACGAAAGCAAGAAAAGTCGACGAAGGCCGGTAGGGTGCGACTGTTCGCGATAGAGCCTGAGCTATTGCCCTTGCTTCGCGTAATGCATGCCGAACGCCAAGACGACGGGCGAGTTTTCCCGCGTATGTCGAGCGCAATCCTTGCCGCTCGATTTCGCCATTACTTGCAAATCGCTGGTATCACGCGAGCGGATCTATTCCTTGACGATGACCAGCACATACCGATCCGGATGCATGATTGCAGGAGCACGGCTTGCACGTGGATGGCAATGCGTGGCGATCCGGTCACGACGATCATGGAACGCGTTGGACACCGCGAATTCGCGACCACGCAAGTCTACCTTCGTCGCGCTGATGCTTTGCGTGGACGAATCGGAGAACCCTTCCCAGCGTTGCCGTCATGCCTACTCGGCACGAGCACGAGCAACCCGAGCGGTGATGATGGCGGGGGGAAAGGGTCGGGGATTTGGTCGAACATTTTTACGGCTCCCGCTCTAGCGGCTGGTTTTTCGCTTGACGACAAGGTGCCAACCACTTTCCCGTGAGCTCTGTGCGAGGCTGGACGGCTCGAGGAGCGGCCGTCAAGACGCCGTTTCGGTGAATCTAATTGTGGAAGGAAAGCTTACCGTATCAGCTAGGTTTCGGCTCGCTACCGCCTTCGTCACCAGCATTTCGGTCACGCCGCTCGGCTGTGTATACGCCGTCTCCAAGCTGGTCCGTGACCGGATGCATGTACCGCATGCATCTCGTGCTTCACGACGAGCATGTCGTTTTTTCCGCCATGCGTTTGACCGTGGCGTTTGTCTGCGCTACCTCCGGGCAAGTCGAGACAAACGTATGGACTCCTTTGATCATTCGCTCAAATACCTTCTTCATCAAGAGCCGGCGGATTTTCTGCGTTTCGGGTTTGGCGACGATGCGGTGGTGATCGTGGCACCGAGCGAAAGTGCGCTTCCTCGCGCGCGGGCGCGACGTCGATGGTAGTTACCTCGTATATCGGCATGGCAAACAAAATGGTTGCGCACGTCGAGTTTCATCGACGGCATCAGGCACCAAGGACCTGGCCGTCGATGTCGCCGAAGCTCAGATCCGCCTATATCGTCGAGAAGAATGCCTCGTGGAGTCTCACGTTTGGGACTTGTACGGCGATTGCGACGGGACGCTGACGGAAAAACTTTCTTTGAACTACGGCACGGGTTGCTGTTCGACGTACGTACGGATCAATTTGCGAGCCATGGGGTGGCAGGATTTTCTGGCACGTGCGCCGCCTGCGCTTTGGCCGCTCGTGGCACTTACCCGGGACGGAGCGACAGGCGCGGCCGTCGAGAAGGCTCGTGACGCGATCGAAGCTCGCACGGACCGAACATCGAGCGAGCGGGCCGATCATCTTGCGGTGTTGTGGTTCGTTGCTGAAGCGGAAGATGTTGCCGTGCATCTGCTTCGGGCCTATCTTCAGAAGAGGCGACTCATGGAAAGCACGTTGTACAAGAGCATCTTTGCCGAAGGTGAGCTGGCGGGTGAAGCGCGCGGTGAAGTACGCGCGTACACGGAAACGATTACCCAAGTATTGATACGGTGGCTCGGAACGCTGGACGTCGCCTTTCGACAGCATCTCGCGGCATTCTCGGATCGAGCGATCCTTCGTGCGTGGCAGCAGGAAGCCATCTACTTGCATGGTGCCGATGACGCCCGAAAGCTGATCGAAAAGATCGAAGCGACGCCTTTGCCGCCGCCTGCACCCACGCGGGGCACCTCGAGCTGACTCCTCGGCGACAGCGGAGCCTCACCGTATGCCGGTGGTGGGTGGATGAAAAGAGGGGCCATCATCCCCTCCAAGAGGACTGGCTCCACGATCAACGCGGCTGCAGCCGCCTCGTCAGCCAGCGAGCGAGCGCGATATTCCGCACGGCCACGCCTACAGCATCGCCTCCGTCCTGCGAACGTCCAGCTCGAGCCCGATGCTGCGGATCCACCCGCGGCGGTTCTCTTTCAAGAATCACGCGTTCATCATTGACGCGGAAAACACGAAACCGAATCTGCCGTTCGCCGAGCTGCCCCTGACGCGGGTTCACTTACCTGCGCACGCAATGACTTCGGCGCAGGGCATCGGCTCTCACACTCGACGCATCTTCGCAAATGGCAACGAGAGCTGCCCCAGCGGCGCTCTCTTGCGCGAAGGTGGTCCTCGTGCGGAAAAGCCCGCTCGCGCCAATCCTGCCCGAATCGCTCAGGCCATTCGACGGGCTGCACGCGATTCGACCTGGCCCGCGCGCACCTCTTGCGATTCTCGATGATCGAGCCGAAAGGCTGAATTGAAATGCCAACGTTCGGGGAGAAATCCATGTCGATTGTGGGCGAGGTGCAACGCAGCGCCTTTGCCTTTGGTCATCAATCAGGCGATCCCGTGTTTACGACGCCATTCTTTCGGCGTGCACCCGAACCAGCGTCGGAACGCCCGAAAAAATGGACTCGGCTCCCCAAACCCGACGAGCCCCGCAATCTCATAGGTTGATACCGATGCATCGACGACATAGTTCAGCACCATCTCGCGCCGAATTTGCTCGAGCACGCCCTCGAAGCTCGTCCCCTCGCTCACCAGCCGGCGCTGAAGCGTACGCGTCGACATGCCCATGCTGCGCGCCACCGCAGATATCTTGGGAATGCCATCGTGGAGCGTGTGCATCAAACGCTGCCGCACCGTGGCGCCTGTCGGTCGCAAGTTTGCGGTCGGGTCGACTTTCGCAAGAACCAAGTCGAGCGCTCGACGGTACATGACGTGGTTCGTATGAAGCAGCGGCGTATCGAGCGTCTCCTGGTCGAAAACGATCTCATCGACGAGCGAACCGAAGTTGACAGGCACGCCGAAAAATTCTTCGTGCTCGTCTCGATCCCCAATCGGTATGTGTCGAAATGACACGCGAAGAGGCTTGATGTGCTTTCCGGTGAGTTGCCGTCCGAGCGCGACGGATGACGCCAGTGACGTCTCGTGCATCCCGGATGGGCCCCAATAGCGCTGATGTTTTTCGACCATCGGATGCGTTTGGACCGTTATCCGCATTCCTTCCGGCACGTGCGATATGTGCCGCACGATGAAATTGGTAGCCAAATGCTGAAACTTGCCGAAGTCGACCAAGGCCTGTCCGAAGGTGGTACCATGCTGCAACATGTTACCGATGACACCATAGCGCCTGGGCACGAAATGCTTACCCACGCGCAAACACGTATTGAATTTCGGCTGATGCATAAATAACATGCGCGAGACTTCGATCTGGCGTTCGAAGTGCACGAGCGCATCGCCGTCTTCGAGCACGTCCACATCGAGCCCCGCGTGCTTCAGCATATCGCGCGGATCCAGCCCCACGCGCATCCCGCCAAGGATGAGGCCCTGCGTGATCGACGCAATGATGTACGGCTCTCCCGACCCCACGAGCCGAGCATGCCAGAAATTTTCCGGCAATCATAGTCGTAAAAACCGACCAAAGGATCGTTTCCGAATCGAATGATATGGGGATTGCTGATCGGGTCGAGGCGAGCTCACCCCATTCTTTTCCTAGGATCGGCGCAGCTCCGTGAAGGGCGACGTCTTGGAGGCATAGCGCCCCGTGAGGAAATGCCAGTGGTAGCTGGCCACGATCCACGTGTAGCTGCCGCGAATGTACCGTCGCAGGGCTCCCTCGGCGCGCGCATCGATGGCCAAAAGCTCCCCGGTCCACTCCTCGACGAGGGCGACAGCGCGCAAATAACCGCCGCGCAAGCTCCGGTGCTCGTGCGTCATGACCGCATGCAGCAAATTGTTCGGGTTCCCCTCCTGCTGAACTTCCTTCTCGTATGAAAAAATATCATTGCTGACCACGACGATCAGATTGGAAAGCAGGGCCGCGCGGCGGGCCTCGGCGCTCGTTACGACATCGTCCTCCGTCGCGCTGCCAACCGCGAGCTCGATGAACGGCAGGACGGTATTGTAGGCGCCCTCGTGGATCCGCTGAGCCAGAAAAGTTTCAGGATCCGGGGTGTGGTCGGTTGCCCAGTTGCGTGCGCCCGGTAACGAACCGCGCAGCAGATACTCGCGGACGGCCCCGCGGAAGCGATCCACGCAACCGGCCGGTGCAACGGCCTGCAATTCGGCGAGGATCAGTGCGAGGAAGCGCACATTGGGATCGGTCGCCTCCGCCGTCGTCGACACATCGCGCCCGGCAAGGAGCTCGAGCAGGGACGAGACGACGCGCTCGTGCCGTGCGAGATCGGTGGCCAGATCACCACCGCGGACATCGGTGCGATCGTCGAAGCTCCACAACCAATAGTGCCAATCGTTGGCGATCTGAAGTACGTCGGCCGAGGCGTTTGGGTAGGCGGTTGCGGTCAGCTCGGAGAAGCGGCTTGCGCGGTAACGAGCGAGTCCCGCCGCACCTGATAGGAGGCCGAGCTCCTGCGCGCGTGAGAGCGTATGGCGGTCCGCCGTGTCAACGTGCTCATTCCGGATTAGCGTGACCCGAAGTGCATCGCACGTCCGTGCGAGCCCGCCGAGATCGATCGTGTCGCTCGATGCAGAGGCGGCTCGGACTGCGGCTCGTACCGCGGTCTGCCAGTGCGGGTCGCTGCGGCCCTTCCTGGTTGCGCATGCGCGGAGCGTGATGGCGATCGGGTCGCAGCCAACCTCGGGAACGTATTCGCCAAGCGCGCTCGCCTCGTATTGATCGCAGCGAAGGAGGATATCCCCGGCCTCGAGATCGCTCTGCTGCATCAGCTCGCGCAGCGTACGGGTGAGCAGCGTGAGGACCTCCCCTTCCTCGCTCGTAACGGCGCGCGGCGGGCGGTGCCGGATAGCCCGAGCATCGATGGGGGCCCCTTGGAAACGAAGCGTGCGGTGAGAAGGGAACGACCGAATGGGCTGATTGGTAATGGTGTCTCTTGACATGATGCATGCCATGATGAAACAGCGCGTTCGGATTTACAGCGACCCCAAACGCCAGATAACTGACTTCTGGCGCCAATCGTGTCGCGTCGGCCCGTCGTTTGCCAATCAACGCCCGCTCGGTGTTGTGCTACGTCTTTCGCGCTTCCTGCGTGAACTTCGGCATAACCCTCGAAACGTGACCAATCCCATGCCTACCCTCGTCCTTTCACACCGCTACAGTTCCGATTCGAATGCGCTGTTCGCTGCCGCGCTTGCCTCCGGCTGGGATGTCGAGCGGCTGCATTCGTTTCAATGCCCCGAAGGTCTTGCCACGCGCGAACCCGTCTTTTACGGGGAAACGCTCTTGGCGGATGCCATCGCCGCAGATCTTGGCATTGCTCTCCTCGAACCCACCTCCGATTGGCTCCCTCGCCTGCCGGCTCGATATCGCCTGCGCGACATTCGACTGATGACGCTCGAGGAAGCCGTGCAGTTGTCCGAGCGCGTTTTCGTCAAGCCCACGGACGAGAAGTGTTTCCCGGCGCGTGTGTACGAACGAGGCGCGGCCATCGATCCGGATCCGATGATCGATCGAGATTTGCCCGTGCTCGTGAGTGAGCCCGTGGTATTCGACATCGAATTCCGGTTTTTCGTCGTCGAACGGTCCATTGCTGCATTTTCGCCGTACATTCGCGGTGGTGCAATCGCACGAGACGCCGGTGGCGATTGGACGGCAAGCGAAGACGAAATCGATGCAGCCACGCAATCGATGACGGCACTGCTTGCCGATCCGGATGTCGAGTTGCCTCCCGCCGTCGTCGTGGATGTCGGACACATGGTGGGTCGAGGTTGGGGGGTTGTCGAAGCAAACCCGGCCTGGGCTTCGGGGCTCTGCGGGGCGGATCCGCGAGGCGTGCTTTCGGTCCTCCGTCGAGCCGCCGTGGCGCGTAATCATGTTACGGCAGCCGATGCGAAATGGGTGCGATGAAGACGAGGCTCTTGGCGCGGTCACCCATTTCTACTTGGCTATCTCATAAACGACGGATTCGCGCAGGTCCCCCTCGGGCTCGACTTCCCGAATGGTTCGGACGAGTTTGGCGCCGAGTTTTTCCATGGCGGCTCGCGACCTGAAGTTGGTCACCCCGACGACGAATTCCACGACGTCCACGAAACGAAATGCATGTTCGACCATGAGCTGCTTGAGTTCCCGATTGCTGCCATTGCCCCAGTGAGCGCGTGTCAAAAAGGTGTATCCGATTTCCACGCGCCTTTGTACGGGGTCGTGATTGACATAGCGGGAGGAACCGATGACGGCGCCGGTCGCATTGTCCCGCACGACCAGCGCGCCCCCGGATTCGATGCCAGTCTTGAAGAAAAGCGTGAACAAGGGCCGCGTGTATCGATCTACCGGATGCTGCGCCCAAATGTCCGGATCCGACGCCGCTGCGAACAGGGCGTCGAAATCATCTTCGCGGAGGGGCGTGGCATGAAGTGTCGGGCCCCGCAAAATGGGTTGCCAATCCGCTCGCGTCTCGGTGTCGTTCATGGCGTTTCGAGCTCCATTCCAGGACTTCGAGGAGCGAGCATGCCCGAGGCGGCAGCGGTGGTCAAGGTGCGCAGTTCGTCACGCGACATTCTCTGACGTCTCGGGAATGTCTTCGATAACGTTCCCGGTGTCGCGGCAAGTATTTCTCCCACGCGCAGATCCTTGCAGGAGCCTACAAATAGGTGTATACGAAGCGGCAGTGAAGGACAAACCGTTCGTCTTGACGGGATCCTCGCTCGAGGATCTCCGTGCCTTCCCGGCAGACGCGCGACGCAGGTCGACGGGCAATGTGTTCGAGGACCTGGGTTTCCCTCAGCAGGAGGCGGAGAACCTGCGAATTCGCGCTGACCTCATGATTCGTCTTCGAAAGATCATCGAAGATAGAGGTCTGACACAAGCAGCCGCGGCCACGTTGCTCGGCGTCACGCAGCCTCGCATAAGCGATCTCGTACATGGAAAGATCGAGCGATTCAGCGTGGACACGCTGATCTCGATGCTCGGACGCGCAGGTCTCGTTGTCAAAGTCACGGCCACGAATCGACGACGAGTGGCCTGATTCGCGCCGCGTACTCCCTCGGCGAAAAACGCAGCTATGGATATGCCGTGCACGAATACCTCGGGCTCCTGAAATGCCGGCGCATTGCGCCCATGGTCATCAATACCCAATGCAATGGCCCAACGCACCCGCGGTCAGATCGACACACGCCAATGCATTGAATGCATCGACCCACCTCAACGCATGATGTCGCGAATCTGATTCGACGTCGCGTCCGCCAATCCCTTCGCCAGCTTGCGCGGATCCAATTCGACGACCAGCGTCACGACATCCGGCATATGCGACGCAACCGCCGGCGATAACGGCGCATCCAGGCCAAGCAAATGACCAAACGGACGCGATGCAACATCCTCCCAGCTCGCAGCAAGCCTGCGCGATGCCTCGTCACCACTCTTACTGAAATCCCCCGCTACCACCATCTCGATGAGCACGCTCTCCCGCCGCGTCGGGCGCGCCGCCGCCCCCACCGCCGTCGCCGCCGCCAAAAGACCGCGTGCTCCTCGCGCCAGTTCCCCCTCGAAAGGCCCCGGTGCAAACGCTCGCAGCGGAGCCGATTCCAATCGCTTGGCAAGCACATGAAGCGCTTCGTCATCGAACACACGCCTCGTGCGCTTCAACTTGCCGAGCGCCAACAGCGTGACCACGCGACACGGCCCGCGATCCGCCGAACCCTCCTGCTGAAAACACACGACGTCTCGCCCTATCGCCGCAAACGCGTGCACTGTCTTGCCAATACGACCACTCGCTCGCACGACGCGCGGATCATCGACAGCTCGCAAAACGTCGGAGCTCAAACGATCGCGAAACAATCGTTCGACAACGAGCGGATCCGTCGCGTGCCGTACGAGCTGCAACGATATGTCGTCTGCTTCGGCTTCGTTGCGATACGCCGCCCATGAAGCTTCAGGAACGGCACGCAGATCGAAGCCCATGAGCTGCGCGAATCGATCGAGACGCGCCTTGTCGATCAACATGGCAATGGACGGCTCGAGCCATGCGATCGAGGCGATCTCGCGCGGACGAGCAACGACGAGCCAGCGCAATCCGGGCAATGGAACGAGCACGTCGAGCGATGGAATTGCGAGCGGTTTTGGAGGCTGAGGCGGCGGCCTCGTGACCGTCGCGCCCGGTGCGCCAGAACAACCAAACAAAGCAGACGCGAACACGGAGAGGGCCGCCGTGAGGAAAAAGCGCCGATCTACGCGTTCTTCAGCCGAGGACGAGATGGGCGAACTTGCGGTTCTTCGATCCAACGCGAACAAGATACCTCCGGCCCCGTTCGAGCTTCGCTTGCTCGTCGCGTACCACCTCGCCGTCGATGTGCACCGCGCCGCCCTTGATGAGCCTGAAGCCTTCACTCGTCGACTTCACGAGCCCCGACAAAGACAATGCCTTGGCGAGGCCGAGCGTATCTCCGTCGGCTTTGACAGCAATCTCTTCGATGTTTTCCGGTAGGCCCCCTGCCGCGACACTGCGCCTTCGTTCGAGCGCTGCATCGGCCGCTTCGCTCGAATGAAACCGCGTGACGATCTCCTTCGCGAACGTTTCCTTCACATCGATGATGTTCTTCGTTCCCGCGGCGACGTCGCTGCGCAGCGCTGCGATCTCTTCGTTCGATCGTGCCGACAAGAGGTCCATGTACCGCCAGATGACTTGATCATCGACGAGCATGAGCTTTTGCAGCATCTCGAACGGAGGTTCATCGATGCCGACGTAGTTGTTTGCGCTCTTCGACATCTTGGCGCCGACGACTTTGCCGTTCTCGAAGCGCGCGTTGGTTCCTTCGAGGATCGGCGTGGTCATGACGATCTGCGCACGCTTGCCGTAACGGGGCATGAGGTCGCGGCCGACGAGCAAATTGAAGAGCTGATCGGTGCCGCCAAGCTCGACGTCGCATTCGAGGACGACGGAGTCGTAGGCTTGCAAAAGCGGGTAGAGGAATTCGTGGACGTGGATGGGGACTTGGCCGTGAAAGCGCTTGGAAAAGTCGTCGCGTTCGAGCATGCGGGCAACGGTGTACTTGGCGCAAAGCTCGATCATGTCCGTCGGTGACAGCTTGCCGAGCCATTCGGAGTTGTAACGAACTTCGGTTCGATCTTTGTCGAGCACCTTGAACGCTTGCGCCTGGTACGTCTCGGCCGCCGCCATGACTTCTTCGCGGGTGAGGCGCGGGCGCGATTCGCTCTTACCCGTTGGATCTCCAACCATCGCGGTGAAGTCTCCGACGAGGAAAATGACTTGGTGCCCGAGCTCTTGGAAAGCTCGCATTTTCTGCATGAGCACGGTGTGCCCGATGTGCAGATCCGGCCTCGTGGGATCGAAGCCGGCTTTGATGCGCAGGGGTCGATTTTCCGAAAGCCGCTCGACGAGGTCCGCACGGACATGAAAGTCCACGACACCTCGACCAAGGATCTCGATTTGGCGCTCGGCAGAAAGCATGGCGGAGACTTTGTCGAACGCTGCGCCAAGCGCAAGCATGGGTGGGACTACGCGACGATTTGGATCACTCGTCGTCGTCTTTGCCGCCGGAGATGGCGAAGGCTCGGCTCTGGTTGACGAGCTCTTTGAGCTCCTTGCCGACCTTGAAGAACGGCAGTCGTTTGGCCGGAACGGATACGGCTTGGCCCGTGCGCGGATTGCGTCCGCTATAGGGTTTGTACGGACGCATCGTGAAGCTGCCGAAGCCGCGGATCTCGATGCCTTCGCCCTGCTCGAGCGCTTCGATCATCGCATCGAACACCGTGTTCACCACGAGCTCGGCTCGGGCTTTGGTGAGTTCGCCACGTCCCGCGATCGCGTCGATGAGCTCGCTTTTCGTCATCCCTGCACCCCTTTGTGCCCCTTGTAGACCTCACGAACGTCTCAAGGGAAAAACTCGAGCCTTCGCCCCCACAAAGCTCGATTCAGCCCCCGAAAATTCGGACCAGCGTCCCACGCGTTCACGTCCAGGGTCAACGCCTTTTCGGCTCTTCGATGTCGATGCGATCGAGCGCCACGAGGGCATCTGCAGGGAGCCCCGCATCTCTCAGCACAATGATGGATAACGTACGAGCAACTTCGGGAACTTCGAATGCAGGCAACGTCACGCAACGAGCCGACGAGGAATGTTCACGTTCACTCTGATCTGCCGCAGAAACGCGGGTCGAGTGCACGGTCTGTCCATCCACGACCCACGATACGGATGCTGAAGCGGCTGCTTCGAAGCCGATGCGCGCGGCGATACGACGGCCCGCAAGAAAAGGCGCGGGAAGCGCGAGCGTGATGGATGCGGGTTTGTCAGAGCTTACCGGCGTGACGACGAGCCAACGCCTTGCAGATGCGCACGGTGCGTTGGGCCATGAAGCGAGCGCGTAGCCTTGATCTTGCGCGATGGGTGGCCACAGGTTTTCCGCTTCGATGCCGAGCGTCGTGGACGAAGCGATGTCGTAAGGAACGACGCGCACGTCGGGATGGTCCACGCCCAAAGGAAAAAGGTAGCGATACGCGGCCGGTTTGCCGTGCTTTTGCCACGTCATGAGGTCGAGGGCGTCGCCGCGGAGACGAGCCACGTGCCATGGATTGGACGTCAAACTGTTTGACGTCGAAGCTTGTCCGTGTTTGTCCGGGTCGAAGGCAAGGTTGAAGCCGTGATCGGTGTCGACGAAGAGGAGCGCTGGGGCTTCGACGTTAGGCAGCCGGGAAGGCTCGAACATGGGGCGGCCTCCGTCGCGATCTCGCAAGGCGGCGTGGTCGAAGCCGGCGCGAAAGGCGAAACCGAGTGGTACGAGGGCAAGGACAGCGGAGGGCCTCACCCCCCGGCCCCCTCTCCACAAGTGGAGAGGGGGAGAAGGCCTCACCCCCCGGCCCCCTCTCCACACAGTGGAGAGGGGGGGAAAGCGCGCGACGGCAATCGCAGCGAGCACGTGTTCGAGCGGCAAGACGTCTGCATAAAAGCGGGCGCCTCCGCCGGGGTAGTTGCCGTCGAAGTAGAACGGAACGTACACGGCAATTTGCGCAAGCACGCCGATGGGCAGAAAACGCAGGCGCGGGTCACGAAAGGCGATGACTGCGCCGGCAAGCACGACGAGCGTGAAGGGCTCGGAGTTGCCTGCATCGACGAGGTGTTGCTTGAGGCGTCGCAGGGTGGTCGCTGCTGCGGCGAAGGCGCCGTAGCCGTGCGTTAGGTTTCGCTGGACGAACTCGCCGTGTTCTCCGATGCAGCCGATGCCAGCGCCGAATCCGTAACGGAAACAGTCTGGAGGACCGTCCGAAACGGCGTAGTAGGCGGTTTGCGACGATGCGAAGAACGCGCCGGTCGCGGCATGTTGGTGCGCAACGAGCAGCGCGAGGCCGGGCAAGCTGCCGAGAAGCGCCGATGCGAAGAGGCGCAAGGTTGCACGCGGGTGCGCTCGGCAAGCGGAGGCGAGCACGGCGGCGAGCGTGATGCCCAAGGCCAGCGCGGACACGGGACGGGTAGCTGCGAGCCATCCAGCAAAGAGGCCGGCGGCGATGCTGGGCCAGGTAGCACTACGGTGGTCGTGGATGGCGCGCGCTGCGCTGAGCGCGAAGACGAGCGCGCCGGAGAAGCACAGGGCCGACAGGCCGTGCGACATGGTGTCGGCGGTGTGATAGCGAAGGGCCGCGCACGCGACGGAGAAGAGGGCGGCGAGGCGCGGGATGGAGGGGGTGGACGAGGTTTCCCCAGGGGAGACGGCTCGAGCAAGCGCCCAGGTGGTGCAGGTGATGCCCGCGGCGAGGAGCGGTCCGATGACGAGCGGGTGTCCGAGGACAAACCCGAGGGCAAGCAGCGCAGGATACCCGGGCGGGAAGATGACGGCCGCGTGCGAGCCGTCGGCGCCGTCGGTGCGCACGAGGAAGCGGCCGAGCGTCGAGGCGACGGGTTCGTCCAGGCGAAACGCGAGGTGTCCTTCCGCGAGGGCGCGTGCTTCGAGGAAGTAGCTCGTCGCATCGATGATGCGCGGGCCTCCGCGCAGGTAAAGCGCGACGTAAGCGGCCGACAGCGCAGCGGCGACGAGCGCGCACACGCCAAGGAAGGCGCCGTTTCTCTCCCCCTCTCCGCGTAGTGGAGAGGGGGCCGGGGGGTGAGGCCTTCTCCCCCTCTCCGCTTGCGGAGAGGGGGTTGGGGGGTGAGGCAGCACGATGCGAGCGGCCCCGAAAAATGCTCCAATGCCCAGGATCAGCGCGAAGATCTGGACAGTTTCACGAGGAAAACCGAATTGCACGGGCGATCATCCGCCCGGTTGCGCGAGCTTTTCGCCCCGAGTCGATACGACCCACACGTGATACGTCACCCACTCCCCTTCGACGGGCGTGAGGGACAGCGTGAACCGAGCAGGCAGGTCTGCGGGCAAGTCCATGCTGACCTCGGACCACGTCGCGGATGCCGGCGCCGTGAGGCGTCCCGCGAGTTTGCCGTCGATGTGCACGTCCGCAGCAACGGGTTTGGCAGGAACAACGCGCACGATGAGTCGTCCGGCGCGGCTTGGAACGACAAACGTGGCCGTTTCCGCTTGGCCGCCCGGAATGATGCGCCCCGCGTCGAACATTTCACGCCGGCGACTCCCAGGCTCGGGCAGCAAACGATGCACGACAAACCCCATCCCAGGCTTGGGCATGTTGTACTGATGCGCCTTTTCGCTCACGAGATCTGCAACGTCGAGCTCGTCGACGACACGTTCTCCATCGCGAAGCGATCGCGGGGTGCCCGCGCGATCGAGGGCGCTCCAATCCGCCTTGTACAAGACCTTTTCTGCACCACCGCAAATCACGTTTCCCACGACGGGAATACCCACGAGCCGCTTGCCGAACATGGGCGGAAGGTCGCCCCACCAGGTCGGGTACAGCGCCATGTAGTCGGGTCGATCCTCGGGCGGAATTCGCTCGATGAGCTCGATGGATGCTCCGAGTCCATGCGTACCTGCGCGGGCGAACGGTAGGTCGTGGTAGCCGCCCAAGCCGATGAGATCGAGTCCCGGCCTATCGGATGCGTAGATGAGCGCGCCGGCGTCGCCCACGAGCACGCGCCTCGCTTTGCGTTCGGCAAGCACTTTGCCCGCGATGATGTGCTGGTCGCGAATGTTGCGACTCGCGCGGCCGAAGAACCAAATTTGGTCGCGCATCTTGGGCACTTGGTGTTGCCAGTAAACCCCCATCGCTGCGCACGCGATCGCGACGCGCACGGCCCACGTCGCACGAGCCGCCTTGCTTTGTCGAAGCGCGGGGGCGATCAGAACACCGATTCCCGTTGCAGCGAGCACGAAGAGCCACGCGACGGCGCTCATCGTGTACCTCTCGTTTTGCCAACGAACTTGGCCGTTCAGCGCGACGAGCACGGACCAACCGATGATTTGTGCCCAAAGCACTACGGCGAAAGCACGTGTTTTACGGGATGCAAGCGGCACGAGCGCCACGAGCGGCACCAGATAACCCCAGGGCCGGGCGTCTGCGAAGTGGTGCTCGGTGTTTCGCCGGATCACGTATTCGAAAAGGTCTCGCCACTGGTCGAACTTCTGCTGCGCCGTCATGTACGGGTGGTTGATCGCCAGCTTCACGAGCGCCCCTGCTGCCGTCCATTCGCCCGTGAATGCTCGATTCGCGATCGATTGCATGCCCAGCGCGATGGCCCCGGGCAAACCCACGCGCAGCAGCGTGGGCACGGCATCCCGCAGGCCAAACGTTCGCCACACATAGAGCGCGGCATAAATGGCAAAGGCGGCGATGCACACGACGGATTCGGGTCGCGTCCACAGCAAGAGCGCCCCGGCGAACCCCGCAACCCACGCATAACGACGCATCGCGCGCAGGTCCGAAGATTGCCGCGTCAACTCGAACGTGGGCACGAGCATGAGCGCCCACATGCCGAGATGAAAGGCGTTCTCCATGCCGCTCCAGAGCGACCACGCAAGCGCTCCCATGGACAAAACAGCCGGCGGCACGAGGTACTTTGCTGCGCGGCTCAGCGGGTCGATGACGCGCCCAAGGGCCACGAAAAACAGCACCATGGAGAGGACCGCGACCAGCGCCGCCCACACCATCAGGTTCGAGCTGCGAAACCCAGCCAAGTAACCGATGGCCAAGACAAACGGGTAGAGCAAGCTCGTGTTGCCGCTCGAAAAACCGTTTCCTTCGGACCACTCGAAAGGAAACCCGCGCGCCGCGGCTCGGGCGTAGTCGAAGTGGATGAACACGTCATCGAGCGGTGCGGACCACTCGCCGCGCGTCTGCACGTGCATGTAGCCGTAAAAGGTGGTGGCCGAATAGATAGTGCATCCGATGGCAAATGCGGGGAAAAGCCTGCGATCGATCGCAGGCCAACGTTCGACGAGCGCCTCCATGAACGTAGGTGACCTTGCGGCACCACTGTTTGGCGCAGCGCTCTTCTCACTGTTTGGCGCAGCGCTGTCCGGAGAGGGCTCGGGTTTGGCCGAATCGGCGAGGCTGTCCGAATGATCAGACACGATGTTCTTTTACACGATCCCGCACTTCGTTCACCGCCGACGGGTCGAGCGCATCGCACGAGAATCGGCACTTGGCGGTGAAAATGCATGGATGATCGCGTTGACCGCCCGGATGAGCCCCTGTAAATATCGGGCGCGTTCATGCGTCGCTCATCGAGACGCAGACGCCGAATGGACGACTGATGCGTTGGTTCGTTGAAATCTCGTCGCTCGGGGCCTCCGCCGAACCTCCCGTGAAGTTGTGTGTCGAGGCGCCTCAGTGGCAACCCGCGCTGCAAAAAGCGCGTGCTCTTCGTGGCGACGAGGGGCCGCTCAGCAATTTCTCCATCGAGCTGCTCGACGAGGGCTATCGCGCCGTCGATCCAGCAACTCGGCAGCGATACTTTGTACGCAAAGCACCTGACGACGCACCGCTCACGACGTCGATGCCGAGCGCCGCGCCCGCAGCGCCCGTGGCCAAACCCGAGCCACTCGCCGAGGACAAACCCGGTGCGCCCGCTCCGGAGAAACCGAACGTTCGCGCTCCGATGCAAACGTCGCCGTTCGGATCGACGGGCTCCGCGGCCATTCGTCCCGGTGGCGAAACACCTGCACCTGCACCTGCAACTGCACCTGCACCTGCTCGGCCTCTTCCGCCGAAAAAGGCCACGGTGCAGGGAATGCCTGCCGCTGCAGCGCCCATTCGAAAGCCCACCGTGCCCGGCATGCTCGCGGCTGCTGGAGCATCACCCAGCCCTGTCACGTCGACTCCCGCTCCGCCCGCTACGCGTGCTTCATCCCCCTCGATCGTCACACACAAGGTGCACTCGAGCCGCGAGGAAAACGCGACGGCGAGCTCGCCTCTGACGTACCGCGAGTTTGTCTATGTCGTCGCGGAAGGCACGAACGAGGATGCCGCCAAGACGCTGCTGCTCGACCGCCTCGACAACGTCGCCAAAGGCCTCGGCGACGTGCAGGGCAAGCTCGTGCAGATGGCGGTCTTCGACCATGCGTACCAGGGACGCCCGCAACGCAAGCCGATCGCAACGCTGAAGTGGCGAGATTGGCGCGGCGAACCGGAAGTCGTGTTCCCGTCGCGGCCCGAAGGTGAACAGCCCAAGGAAACGCAGGAAAAAGTAGCTCCGCAGCCAGTTCGACCGGCATCCACGCCGCCGCCTGCGAGGGTCTCGGCCACACCGATTCCAGCCAGGGTCGTGCCGGCCGCCAAACCATCGGCGCCGGTTGCTCCTCGAATACCCGCGCCTGCAACGAGGCCATCTTCTCCTGCGCTCCGAGCGTCGACGCCCGCACCTCCCAGAGCGTCCACGCCCGCGCCTCCCAAAGCCTCCGTCCCTCCCGCACGCATCAAGAGCACCGATGAAGTCATGGCCGAGCTTTCGGGTGCCGTGACGGATCTGCATTTCATGCGCGACGCGCTCGAAGGTGCCGACTTCGTCGTGACACTCGTGGGCGAAAAATTCCCCAGCGAGGTGGTGCTGGTTTGGCTGCACGACGCGGACAAACGCGAGCTCGTTCTGGTGCGACAAACCGGCGGAAAAACCGATCAGCTTCTGTCGCGCATCTCCGACAAACAAGGACTTGCCCAAGCTGCTCTGCGCAGCCAACGTGCCGTCGTGATCCCCGATGCGACGCGTGATCCCCGAGCGAACGAGGCCCGCTGGAAGACCATGGGCGTCGAGCCCAAGAGCATCGTCGTCGCTCCCGTCATGGCTTCGGGCAAACCCTACGGACTCATCGAGATCCTCAATCCGAAATCCGGCGGCCGATTCGGCACCATCGAAAACAACGGCCTGACGTACATCGGCCAGCAACTCGCCGAATTCATCGCGACCAACGGCGTGATCCTCGATTCCGATCGCATCCTCGCCGGTGCGAAACGGATCGCCACGTAGCGGATCGCATGGCTCGCCGCAGACTGCGCGAGCGGCTGCTCTACTTCGCGATCGTTCCGTCGATCGTCCTGTCCGTCTTGGTGCTTGGATACATCGCTCTACGCACCACGCTCCAAATCGAAAAGGCCCGTCAACAAACCGTCTTCGACGCGACGCTCACGCTCGCGGACGAACGGGTCGATCGTTTGGACAAACTCATCATCGCGCAGGACAACGTCGTCGCGGCCCACGTGGATCTGTCGAGTCTGACCAACATCGAGCGACGGTGGCTGCCGACGGCAAAGCGTGAAACGCCGACGGTTCGCGCGATCCTCGTGCTCGACATGACCCACAACGATCACGATGTCGTTGCGTTCGCATCGCGCGCGCCAGGTCGCGAAGACGACACGTTTCGCCGCCTCTTGCATGGCCGACTCTTCCCTCACCTCAACTTCGCCGGCGACACGGACGAGCTGCGGCATCTGCATCAAGTCATCGATCAGCAGAGCATTCTGATCAGCTACTGGCAGCGCACCTATCTGTCGCGCCGGTACCTCATCGTGGCTTGGCACGACGTTCCACGCCTCGTGCACGACGTTTTCCCGCGCCTCTACGGCGACCTCGACCGCGGCAACAGCCGCATGAACGTCATCGACGAAGAGGGCCGCATCGTCTTCGGGCCGCCCATCAAAGGCGGCGAATTCACCGTGGGCCGCCCGTTCCCGACGACCCTCTACAACTGGCGCGTGCAGATTGCGCTCACGACCGCCGAAGACCTGGAAGACAAGGTCGAACGGCAACGCCTGCTCGAGCTCGGCATGGTGGCGTTTGCAGCCGTCGTCGTGCTCGTGGGTGTCGCGATCGTCGTCTTGGCGTCCATCAAAGAACGGCGTCTTGCAGCGCTGAAGAGCGACTTCGTCGCGAACGTATCGCACGAGCTCAAAACGCCGCTCGCGCTGGTGCGCATGTTCGGGGAAATTCTGCTGGCCGATCGTGTTCCAAGCGATGACAAGCGCCGACAATATTTGCAGATCATCGTGAGCGAGAGCGAGCGGCTCACGGCGCTCATCGAAAACGTCCTCGACTTCGCCAAGGTCGAGCGCGGAAAGGCTGCGTACGAGTTTGCCCCGGGACGCCTCGACGAGGTCGTTGCGCGAGCCGTCGACGTGTATCGGTATCGCGCCGAGCGAGACGGGATCGCGGTGCACATGGGGCCGTCCGACGACTTGCCGCTCGCGATGATCGATGCGCGCGCGGTGGAGCTGGCGATCATCAACTTGCTCGACAATGCCTTCAAGTACGCCAAGGATGGCGGGCGAGTCGACGTCGCGTGCGAACGTCAGGGCGAGTTTGTCGTGGTACGCGTGAGCGATCGTGGACCGGGCATCGACGCGGACGAGCAGGATCGCATCTTCGAGCGGTTCGTCCGCGGACGTCGTGCGGGCGAACATCGCGTACGTGGTAGCGGCATTGGTTTGGCGCTCGTCAAACACATTGCGGAGAGCCATGGCGGATCGATTTCGGTGATGAGTCCCATCACCGAGGATCATCGCGGCAGCATGTTTGTCCTGAAGATCCCCGTCTTGAGGGGCGAACCGCAACGCGCGGCGGATCAAGCGGTCGCCACCGAAGGAAACGCACCGGAAGTCGCGTAATTACGGATGTGCGTGCGTCTGCGAATACGACACGTGCGTGCGCCGGCGAATGCGGTCGACCATGTGGTTTGTCCAAGCACACAAGCCGTCTCGCCCAGCGCAGCGCGGTATCGAATCGATCGCCGCTTCCACGAGCTGATCGAATAGACGCGTCGACGCCCCGAGCCCCATATCGGACACCACGTTGGGCCTTCCGAGCGCTTCGTCGCGGCCCACCGGCTTTCCCGCATTCGCCGACGTGCTCAGCACATCGAGCACATCATCGGCCACCTGATAGGCTTCTCCAATCCTTTGACCGAATCCGCGCCACGCCTCCGTGTCTTCTCCCACACCGGCCGCGAGCGCTCCGCCCACCGCTGCCGCCTCGAAAAGCGCCCCCGTTTTCATGCGCCGATAAAGCGTCGCCGGAATCGCTGGCTCACTCTCCCACCCCTGCCCCGCGACGATTCCCCCCGGCACACCCACGCCTCGCCCAAGCGTCTTCACGAGCCGCCCAAGGCGATGAGGCGCAGCTACCGCCGACGATGCCAGCGTCTCGAATGCTACGATGATCAGTTCGTCACCCGCGAGCACCGCCAATGGTTCACCAAATGCACGGTGTGTCGAAGGTTGCCCTCGACGCGTCGTGGCTGCATCGAAACAGGGCAAATCATCGTGCACGAGCGATGCACAATGCAAAAGCTCGATCGCAGCAGCCACACCATCGGTCAGCTCAGGCTGGTCCTCGTCACACGCCATCGCTACGCGAATGCACAGCTCCGGACGAACACGACCACCAGCGGGAAACACCGAGTGATACACGGCGGCCACGAGACGCGGAGGTGCGCCAGGGGCGCACAGGGGATCAAGAGCAGCGCGCAACGCACGCTCGATGCGGTCCGATATGTCCATGCTCCGGCATGTTCGCATGTTGTTCATGCTTTGTCAAGCGTTTTCAAATCCATGAACAAACACTAGACAACTCATCCGAACGTGTTAGCTTGGTCGTCATGTCGATGCGGACGAGCAGAGCGGTTGTGGTGGGAGCCGGCGTGGGGGGGCTGGTTTCGGCCGTCGAGCTTGCTCGGCGGGGCATGGATGTCGTCGTGCTCGAACGTGCCGCTCGGGTAGGCGGCAAGATGCGTCAGATTACAGTGGACGGTCGAGGCATCGACGCGGGTCCCACGGTCATGACGATGCGATGGGTGCTCGATGAAATCTGGAGCGCGGCGGGAGGATCGCTCGATCGAGATTTGACGTTGCAGCGCGCGGACTTGCTTGCGCGTCATGCTTGGGGCCCAGAACAAAAGCTCGATCTTTTTGCGGAAATCGAAAGGTCGGCCGATGCGATTGCAGCATTTGCCGGCAGAGCCGAAGCGGACGGGTATCGCAAATTTTGTAAATATGCTCAGGACATTTACGACACTGTCAAAAAACCATTTTTGCTTTCGGAAAGGCCGAGTTTGGCGTCGGCCATGACGGCGTTCGGCACGCTCGGTCTGCAAGGCGTGATGCGGATCGATGGGCATCGCACGTTGTGGAATGCGCTGCGTGAATTTTTCAAAGACCCGCGACTTTTGCAGCTTTTTGGTCGTTATGCAACGTATTGCGGCTCGTCGCCGTATTTGGCTCCAGCATCGCTCAACGTCATCGCGCACGTCGAACGGGACGGCGTATACCTCGTCGAAGGCGGCATGTACCGCGTCGCGGAAGCTTTGGTGCGTCTTGCCGAACGCCTGGGCGTGACCATTCGTTGTGGCGAGCATGTCGACTCCATCGTCGTCTCCAGCGGACGAGCGTCCGGTGTGCGTTTGTCTTCGAGTGAAGTGCTGCATGCCGACGTCGTCGTGTGTAATGGCGATCCAGCGGCCATCGCGCAAGGGTATTTCGGTGACTCCGCCAAACGCGCCGTACCAGCTCCTGCGCCGAGGTCGCTTTCTGCAATGACGTGGACGTTCGTGGCCGATCCCAAAGGCAATTACCCGCTCGTCCGCCACAACGTTTTTTTCTCCAAAGATTACGCAAGGGAATTCAGCGAGCTATTCGACGATCGAGTTTTACCGTCCGAACCCACCGTGTACGTCTGTGCGCAAGACCGAGACGACCAGGGCAATGCCCCGTCCGGTCCGGAACGTTTCTTGTGTCTCGTCAATGCCCCAGCCACGGGCGATCGAAATACCCCCACACTTTCGGAGATTGAGCGATGCGAAACAGCAACCTTTTCGCTCCTGCGACGAGCGGGTCTAGACTTTCCCCACTTTACCGCGCCGCCCGTCGTGACGACACCGATCGAATTCGAACGGATGTTTCCAGCGACGGGGGGAGCGCTGTACGGACCAGTTTCGCACGGAATGACGTCCCCATTTTATCGAGCGACATCACGGACGAAAATGCCGGGGCTTTATTTGGCGGGGGGAGCAGCCCATCCGGGAGCTGGCGTGCCGATGGCTGCGCTGTCGGGGCGCCTGTGCGCGAAAGCCGTGGAAGAGGACCTCGCTTCGACGAGCCGATTGCGCCGAGCGGTTATGCGTGGTGGTATCTAGATGCTCTCTCCGACGATGGGCAGCATGGTTTGACCATCATTGGTCTCGTGGGCAGCGTCTTTTCCCCCTTCTATGCTGCGTCTCGGCGCAAGGGGCGCACAAATCCGCTCGCTCATTGCTCGATGAACGTCGCCGTTTACGGTCCCAAACGGAATGCTTGGGCATTTACCGAACGCGGCGGTATGGACGTTCGTCGTTATCGCACGGCGCTCGTCATCGGCCCAAGCTCGATGGAGTGGGAAAACGACGTATTCACCGTTCGTTTCGAAGAAAAAACCGCGCCGCTTCCCGGACGCATTTCAGGCACGGTCCGCATTCATCCCGTCACGCTCGGCGAGGACAAACCGTTTGTCTTGGATGAAAAAGGTCGCCACCGTTGGGGTCCCATCGCCCCCATTGCGCGTGCCGAAGTCGAGCTTCGACGACCTGGGAACATTCGCTGGAACGGCCTCGCGTACGTCGACACCAATGCCGGCAGCGAACCGCTCGAAGACGGATTCTCCAGTTGGAATTGGTGCCGCACCACCACCAAAGATCGCATGATCGTCACCTACGACGCGTTTCGCCGCAGCGGCAGCCGCCACATCATTCAGCACGCATTTCACGCGAACGGCGAAACCAATAGCGTCGAACCGCTCGTCGAGCGATCCCTTGCCCGCACGCGCTGGGGTTTGTCTCGGTCGATGCGCGTCGACCCTCGTTCTTCGGCCCGCTTGGTCCGCACTTTGGAAGATACGCCGTTTTATTCGCGTTCGGAAGTGGTCGGTTCGTACGTGGGGCAATATGCCCGCGGCGTCCACGAATCTCTGTCGCTCGACCGCTGGAAAAGCCGTATCGTTCAGTTCATGCTGCCATATCGCATGCGTCGCGAAGCCCGCTGACCATGAACCCGCCGTCTCCCTTCGGTCTCGCGCTCGTCATCTGGTCCATGTCCGTGTTTTGGACGTCCATGGAAGCGATGCGACGAACCATTTGGTATGGCCGGGCGGTACGTCGAGGCGAGCTGGCTCGAGAAATTGGCCCAGAAAAACCGTCCGTTTTGGTCGTGAGGCCCTGCGCCGGGCACGAGCCAGCGCTCGAACGCGCGCTCGCATCGCTCGCACATGCAAGGCGAACGTTCGACGTGCGCTGTCGTTTCGCCATCGAATCGGCTCGTGACACCGCCGTCCCCGCGGCTCGAAGGGCCGTGGAAATGCTCGAGCGAGCTGGCATTGCAGCAGAGATCGTATTCACCCAAGGAGGCGGGCCGAATCGCAAAGTCGCTCAACTTGCGGCCGTAGCGAACGGCGCAGATGTCATCATCGTGGCCGACAGCGATATCGATCTCGCGGACGTAGATCTCGATGTTCTCGTTGCCCCAATCGTCGACCAAAACCCGGCGTGGGTAGCATGGGCACCTCCGGTCGAATACGCAAAACCGCGCACATGGGGGGATCGAGCATCGGCCGCGGTGCTCGGCGCGTCGCTCCATTCGTTTCCGATCCTCGCGCGCCTCGACCCGCGCGGGCTCGTGGGAAAACTATTTGCCATTCGCAAAGACGCACTCGCCACGATAGGCGGATTCGAGTCGCTCGCTCAATACCTTGGCGAGGACATGGAAATCGCGCGGCGCATTCGCAATCATGGCGGAAATGTCGTATCGGTGCCGCTTTTGGCGCGTTCGCTTGCTTCGGGCAGGTCGTGGCGCGCCATCGTGTCTCGATTTGGTCGTTGGCTGACCGTGATTCGAGCGCAGCGATCGATTTTGCTCTGGAGTTATCCGGGGCTCTTTTTCGCGACGTGGCCCATTGTCTTCGTATCGTTGGGGTATTCTCCGCTCGAGCCGATTCCTGGGCTCTTCGCGGCATCGCTTGCGTTGACGACGCGGTTGCTCATTGCGTTTTTTTCCACGCGCATTGCCAAGCGTCCCGTGCGTCTCGGGGCCGTTTTGCGCGATGCCGTCTTGGCCGACGTGGTCCTCGCGTGCGCGTTTGCCCATGCATTACGCACGCGCACGGTCACGTGGCGCAATCACGTGCTCGTCGTGGACCGGTCGGGGATCTTGCGACAATCGTCCTGAGCCCCAAGCTCATTCGGTGCCCATGGCTTTCAGGATCATTCGTTTTCGGCGTTGTCCGTCGAATTCTGCGTAAAATATTTGTTGCCACGTACCCAAATCGAGTTTTCCCTTGGTGATGGGCACGATGACTTCGTGGTGCACGAGCAATGATTTCAGGTGCGCATCGCCATTGTCTTCGCCCGTGCGATGGTGTTTGTAGTCCTCGCGCCTCGGAGCAAGATGCTCGAGCCATTGCCAAATATCTTCCCATAGGCCCGGTTCGTGGTCGTTCACGAACACGCCGGCCGTGATGTGCATGGCGGAGACGAGCACCATGCCTTCTCGTATGCCGCTCGATTGGACGAATGCAGCGACACGGTCGGTGATATTGACGAGCTCGCGGCGGTTTTTGGTTTCGAAATAGAGGTAGTCGGTGGCGGTTTTCATGGCGCCAGAGACCGTAGCAGAAAGATTGGAGGGGCATCATGATTTCATGAAGCTGTACGCTTCTCGCGCGCCGCAACAATCGTACCGTTTCGACGTTGCAACGTGACTTATTTTACAAAATATTCCGCTTCCGACGCACTGATGATAACGCGGAGGATAAGTTGCCGCGTCATCACGGGTCGAGTAGAAGGCGATTGATGATTCGCGGCATCGACATCGAGCGGCTTCGAGGTATCCGAACGGCTCACCTCACAGACCTCCTTCCGCTCACCGTGCTGGTCGGCCCAAGCGGCAGCGGCAAGAGCACAATCTTGGATGCGCTGCTCATCGCAACCAGCGGAGCACCAGGGGACGCGATTGGACGAGTCATCAGACGACGCGCCGAACTGCCTGCAGGCGGCCCGTGGCTGTTCGAGCGGCGTCATGCAGATGCGCGGATCGAGCTTCACGGAGACGCTCAGTCGAGGCGGTCCTGTAGTTTGAGCTGGACGCCTCATCCTGCGGAAGATCTTGTGCGCAAGCTGCCCGAACGCGAACAGAATCGGCGACCCATTCAAATCGACTGCGATGTCGATGCCCATGCAGGGCGTTTTCGGTCTCGGACCGTGATCAGTGTCAGCAATCAATACGTATTCGACCTCCAGCTTCGCGACGACAATTCTGATCGCCGGCAATTCCAGTCCGAGCCAGGTGCCTGGTTATGCGAACCGGCAGCCGGAGCCACCCATGAGGCACTCGATCGGGTGTACTCCAGGGCGTTGCGAGAGGGCCGGCTCGAGGGCGTTGTGAAGCTCGTCCGAGACGTCCTCGACGGCGTCATCGACCTCCGCGTGGAGACCGTGGAGGACGACCCCGTAGATCGCCCCATTTTGAGCCTCGTATTCGAACACGGCACGGTTCCAGTCGCCGGCGCAGGCTCCGGAGTCTATGCACTCATTCGGCTCGCACTCGATCTTGCTCAACTTCCTGGCGGCATGGCACTCGTCGAAGAACCCGAAATTCATCAGCACCCAGCCGGAATTCATCGCACCGCAAAGGTCTTGCTTGCAGCAATGCGGCGGGGAGTCCAAGTGGTTGTTTCCACGCATAGCTTGGACCTCATCGATTCTCTCGTTGCCGAAGCAGATGCGAATGACCTCGAAAGGTTGTGCGTGATGCGAGTCGTCCTCGATGAGGGCACATTGCGCTGCTCGCGTTATCCTGGCCCCATGGTGGTCACGGCGCGCGAATCGCTCGGCGAGGATCTGCGATGAAAAACATGGAGCCAGAATCGGTCATCCTCTGCGAAGGGTACCATGACCGCGCCTTCCTGAGCGGTCTTCTCCAATCGCATGGATGTACATCGCTGAAAGAGAAACCCTACCGTGGCGGGCAACCATTGAGGGGCAGAGGTCAATACGGCTTTCGAACACCGAGCGGCGAATGGCTACGAGTCGCCCCCGTCGATGGAGACGGCAACCTTCTCCCGGCCGCAAAGAAACTGCTCGAAGACCGCCATACCAATCGTCTTTCGCGCGTCTTGGTCGTGCGTGACGAGGACGCCGATGAGAGCATGCGACAAGTCGAGAATTTGCCTCACGCTGCATTGGATCAACGCGCCAAGTTGGGGAAGTGGGCACGTGACAACGCCAATGCGCGCCCCGTACCTGGCACGAATGATTTCGAGCTCGATGGCGGTATCGTGACGACGCGGTTGTCATTCCTGATTTGGCAAGTGACTGGTCTCGACGGCGCAAATGTGCCGTCCAAACAAACGCTCGAACGGCTCGTCTGTGCAGCAATCGACGAAGCCTACGGGCCCCGGTGCAAGGCCGTCTGGGAGTTCATCAATTCACGCCCAGCTCCTCCCGCGCACGAAAAACTACACAAGACACACGCGGCGTCTCATATGGCTGGTTGGTACTCTGAACGGGGTTACGAAGGGTTTTTCCTCGCCATCTGGGACGACGAAGCGATCCGAGATGCGCTACGCCGGAGGCTCGATGCTGCCGGAGCAACGCCGATCATTGCGGCGCTCCTCGGTAGCGGCTAGCCCTCCACAAAACTATCCTGATACCCCGCATCTTCGACGCCGAGCGCTGCTTCCGTCGCAGCGAGCGGTTTCCACGTATCGATCATCACCGCCAGCTCGCTCGTCTCGCGCGCCCCAATGCTCGCTTCGTACGCGCCCGGATGCGGCCCATGCGGAATGCCCCGCGGATGGTGCGAAATGCTCCCCGGACCAACCCCTCTACGCGACGTGAAATTGCCCCGACAATAAAAGATGATTTCGTCGCAATCGACGGCCGAATGCGGGTACGGACAAGGAATGGCTTCCGGATGAAAGTCCACAACGCGCGGAACGAAGCTGCAAATCAGTGCCCCGCGAGCGGCAAACGTCCCGTGCCAATCCGGCGGCAAATGCACGAGGCCCGCGCGCGGCTGAAAATTCAAAATGGGGAAGACGAACGGATATACCGTTCCATCCCAGCCGACCACGTCGAGCGGCGAATGCGCCATGGTAAAACCATGAAACGCATTTTCGCACTTCACCACGAGCTGCCTGATGCCTTCATCCATCGGCCCGCGAAACATGGGCTTTCTGAAGTCCCGGTGGCTGAACGGCGCATCCATGCGCAACTGCCCGACTTCATTGCGCCATTTCGACGGCA
Organism: Polyangiaceae bacterium; assembly: GCA_016715885.1. NCBI lineage: Bacteria > Pseudomonadati > Myxococcota > Polyangiales > Polyangiaceae > Polyangiaceae bacterium. The sequence continues at coordinate 64,336 of JADJXL010000012.1, read as the reverse complement.
CGTGAATCCCGCCGAATGCTTCCACGCAAAACCATCGTTGCGGTACGGCATCGGGGACGAACCGGTAGAACATGCCCTTCGGGATGAAGACGTAATCGTCTTTTTCATAGCGCAAATCCCCGAGCATCGTGCGCAATAGCCCCGACCCTTCGAAGATGTAAAACAATTCGTCCGCATCGGCGTTCGTGAAATACACCGGGTCCGCGCCATCGGGCGTCGCCATGGACACCACGATGTCGTCATTGAAGACGAGCGGTTGCCGCCCATCGATTTGCGGGCCACTTTTCGGGGGCAAGGCGAAACTTCGATAATGGCGCTTGGCGAGCGGCCGAGCCCCCGCCGCTTTGGGCAAGACAAAAGCATGCTCCGCAGAAGCGACGCGGTGCTCGTGCGGCCGGCGCTCGTGATACGCAATCGTATACGGCCCGTCGAAGCCGCTTCGCGTGATGCATTCTTCGTAGCGCAGTTTGCCCGCCGCATCCCGTAGCGTAATATGATGTTTACGCGGAATGTCCCCACACGCTACGCGCTCGATCACGACTGCTCCTCCACCTTCTGCCGTCGTTCGATGCTCTCGAAAAGCGCGCGGAAATTGCCGCCGCCGAATCCCCGATCACCCTTGCGCTGGATGATTTCATAAAAAAACGGCCCAGCCGAAGGATCCCCGTGCGTGCCCGCCGATTCCTTGAGGAATATCTGCAAAAGGTACTTCCCAGGTCCTTCGCCGTCGACCAGGATCTCGAGCGCCCGCAAATCGTCCGCAGATTCGTCGATCTTCTCTACACCGAGCGACCGTAGCCTTTGCGGAAGCATATCGTAATACGTGCCCGGCGTCGGCATGAATTGAACACCGCGGTTTCGCATCTCCCGCACGGCCGAAACGATGTCCGTCACCGCGAGCGCCACGTGCTGCACGCCATCGCCCCGATGCTCTTCATTGAAGATGTTGATCTGCGAGCTCTTGAAATAAGGCCGATAGGGCTCGTTGTTGGCAAACTTCACGCCCGAGCGCGGATCCCACATGACCGCCGAACGCAATCCCGAACCATGATCGCCTCCTTTGGCAACATCGTCGGTGTGAAACTGAATGTCCCAAAACCGCTCGAAACCAAGCACGTGCTCCATCCAGAGCAGCGCGGGAGCCATCGTCTGAAAGTTCGACGTGACGTGATCGAAATGCGTAAAACCGAGGCGATTCTTCCCACCCGTCGGGCTCGCGTAATGCTCGGCGCCTGGAAAAAGAGCGCGATATCCTTTGCGTTCGACGAAACGAAACGTCGTGTCCCCGAAAGGTGTCGTAATCGAAAACGACGCAAATTCTCCATTCGCGTCCCTGTCCCGCACGATTGCGTCAATTGGCGTACCGCCGCGCCCATCGAGAAGCCGAAACGCTCGCTCGATGTCCTCCACCTCGAAAATCAACGTACCCACACCATCCGGATGCTTGCGCAAATACCGAGCCGCCCGCCCGCCTTCGCCCATCGGCGCCGAACACACGATCATGCATTCGCCCGCCTGAAATACGACCGATCGCTGCCGAGCCGCCTGTTCCAGCGCTGCGCTCGAATGCGCGATTTCCTGAAAATCTAGTTTTTCAACGTAAAACTTGCGGCTGCGCTCGAGGTCTCGCACGTAATAATGAAGTGCCTCGATCCGTTTGATTCCAAGGGACTCGACGTTGGCCATGACAAAATCCTTTCACGCCGTTCGTTGCGCGTCAACCTGTTTTTCCGGATGAGCCGCCTGGAATCCGGGAAGTTCATTGCACTGCTGTTCAATCGTCGACAAAAGCGGATATGCCGTTACGTCAATGCCAAGCGACCGTGCGCTATAAAGCTGCGGCACGAGACACGCATCGGCCATCGACGGCGCATCCCCTACGGAGAACGCACCCGCCACGTCCGTCGCCAGAATTTCGTATGCACGAAGCCCTTTTTCGATGAATCGGCGCGCTACGGCCACATCGTCACCACGCAGCTCGTTCTTTACGATGGCCCGCATCGTCAAATTCTGAAACGGCTGAATCCCCGAATTGATGGTCTCCGCAAGCTGCCGCGCACGCGCCCGCAGATAACGATCGGTCGGCAAGAGCGGCGCCGCTGGAAAACTCTCTTCGAGCCATTCGATAATGGCAATCGATTGCCCGAGGCGCCGCAAAACGCCATTGTCCTCGAATTCCAAAATCGGTACTTGCTCCATCGGGTTCTTGGCGCGATATTCCTCCCCGTGCTGCTCGCCGCCATTTTGGATCAAATTGATCGGAACGTATTCGAACGGAATCGACTTGTGATGAAGCGCGATTCGTACGCGGTAACTCGCCGAGCTGCGCCAATATCCGTAAAGCTTCATGGAGACACCACCCTTTGTTCGATTCGTCCAAAAATATCACCGCCCTGCTCATCGAGCATCTCGATGGCAAGCGTGTCGCCCACCTTCATGAACGGCGTTTTGGGCGCGCCGAATTCGAGCGTCTCGCGCATCCGCCGCTCGGCCAAACACGAAATGCCTCGCATCGGGTCTTCGTTCGAAACCGTACCACTTCCCAAAATAGTGCCCGCGCCAAATGCACGCGTCTTCGCGATGTGCTCGAGCAAGTCGAAAAAGGAAAAGTGCATCTCCGGCCCCGCTTCGGGGTCCCCCACGAGCTCACCATTGTACGTGCTTCGAAGGCGCAAAAATACGCGACCATCGCGATATGCATCCCCAAGCTCGTCCGGAGTCACCGCAAAAGGCGAAAATGCGGTGGCCGGTTTGGAATTGAAAAAACCAAACCCCTTCGCCAATTCGACCGGCACGAGATTCCTCAAGGTAATGTCGTTCGCCAGACACAATAGACGAATGTGCTTGGAAGCGTCTTCTTTGGTCGTGCGAATCGGCACATCCCCAAGAATCGCACATATTTCGGATTCAAAGTCCAAACCCCACCGTTCGTCATGCAGTACGATGTCTTCACGCGGTCCGAGCAGCACCGACGAACCCCCTTGATACACCAAAGGATCGGTGCGCAGCGTCTCCGGAGGCTCGGCCCCACGCGCTTTGCGCACGAGTACGATATGGTTTATGTACGCCGATCCATCGACCCATTCGTAGGCCCGAGGCAGCGGAGAAGCGAGCTTTGCCGGATCGAGCGGCTCCGCCGGAACTTCGCCCCGCTCGAGACGCTGCGCGAGATCGCGCAAGTACCTTTCGTTTGCGTTCCAATCATCGAGCGCCGCCTGCATCGTCGGCACGCGATTGCCCGCGCGCACGAATGCCTTGCCGTCCTTTTGCACGACGATCAGCGTCCCGTCTCTTCCGGGCCCTCGTAGACTTGCGAGCTTCATGGTGCCTCTTTTGCCAAACGGCACGTAGCAGAGGCTCCGCGAACCTGCAAGCTCAGCGAAGCGCGAAATATCGCTCGATGCGGAAAAAACTCCGTTCAGCTCGCGAATACGTTTTCGGGATGCCTGAATGCTTTGAATTCCATCGGATTCCCACTGAAATCGCAAAGGAACATCGTGGCTTGTTCACCGGGCTGCCCCACGAACCGAACACGTGGACTGATCACGAAAGAAATATGGGCGGTCTCCAGCCGCTTTGCAAGCACATCGAATTCGTCCCAATCGAGGATCGCACCGAAGTGTGGAATGGGGACTTCGATGCCGTCGACATGGCCGTGGGCGACTTGCCGAGGCATCTCGGCCGAAACATGCGCCGATATTTGGTTACCAAAAAAATCAAAGTCGACCCACGTTTCGGTGCTGCGACCCTCGGTGCAGCCGAGCAGCTCGCCGTAGAAGCGACGCGTGGAGGCAAGATCGACGACAGGAAAGGCGTAATGGAAAGGTTTCGGCACGGCGCGCCACGATAGTCGAAAACGACCACCGGGGCAAGCGCCGTGCGAAATGTGGATGGCCGAAGAAGCTCAGCCGGATGCGCAGATGAGCTTACCGTAGAGGCGGCGCCGAGCGACGGGATCTCGGGGTTTTACCCAATCTCGACCGATTGAATCCCAATCGGGATCCGACGGATCGAGTCCGAGATTGTCGACGAAATAACCGTCGGCGATGAAGAAATGGCGCTTGTACGCGAGCAAGTAGCCATTGATCTCGCGTCGCAAATCGCACGCTTCTTCATATTGCGCGTACCAATGATTCAGCGCGCCGCATCGGGCCGGGTACAGCATCGTCCCAAAGTCGCCTTCGGCTTCGTCGCCCGAAAGAACACGTTGCGCGTGCGGATACCCCGAAAAGCCGAGTTCCCGCGATACGACGGCGAAGCAATGCTTGCGCTGAATCGTCGCCACGAATTCTCGAAGCACTTCGGCAGTTGCTTTACGCAACTCGGGCAGCGCACGAAGACGCGCAATCGACGGCGCATCGCCGTTTTCGATGCGTTTCTGCAGGATTTCGGCTCTAACCTTGATCTCTTGAATGGGATCGACCATTGCGTTCACCTCGGTTTTGGCCGTCACCCGCTCCCTCCGGCCCGAGGAACATCGCAAACCGTCGACCCGAACAGTCCATCGATTTATCTGCTCACGCCCGATATTTCGACAGACCGCCATGACGCGAGGGTGAAAACTTCTTTCCGGCGGATGGGCACCCCTCAGCACCCGCGCCACAGGTAGCAGAAAGTTTTAGGCGGCGCAAGAAAAATATCGACTTGGGCACGCCGATGCCCGGCGCTTGCACCGCGCACGGAATCCAGTGGCACGCGTTTGCTATTTCATTTCCAATCATCTCGATCTACAGTGCCAGGATGGGAACGACGGGTCTATTGACCGTACGCCTTCGCCGACCGGACGACGACGACTTCATTCGCGACGTTGCGCACGACTCGTTCGCGCGATGGTCGCACGCTCCACGGCAGTCGATCATGGCAATGCTGCACGGGCGCTCGGCACGAACGCTGGTCGCGGAAAAAAACGACAACAGGCTGGGGTTCGCAATCGTCACCTTCGAAGCCCTCGGCCGGCCCTTCGGACCTTGGCCGCGCCCCGTCATCGCGCATCTCGATGCCATTGCCGTCCAAAAGGACGCTCGTCGAAGTGGAATCGGTCAAGTCGTGCTTGCCAGTGCAGAGACGCTCGCATGCGAATACGGTGCCGTTTGCATGACCCTCAACACGGCTCGCGCAAACCGCCCAGCCCTCGTTCTCTTCGGGTCGTGTGGTTATCAGGTGACGCTCGAAATCCCCGAATTCTATCGCGGCAGACAGCCCGCTTTCGCCATGACCAAGTTGCTGGTAGAATGACGAGTGCCCGCTGACCGCTTGCGCTCGCATTTGGCACGCGAGATGCACTTCCGCATCACGCCGTGCCATCGCTCGACCGACCTCCCCATCGATATCACCCAAAGCACACGCGATACGCGCACGCCTTGCGCCCGCACGCAGAATGCGCGCCGCGCACCCGCATCACCCCTCCTGGAGCCGACCTCGTGAGCACAGAACAAACCACGATTGCCACGATCGATGCCAACGAAGCAGTCGCGTCCGTCGCACATCGATCGAGTGAAGTCATTGCCATTTACCCCATCACGCCTGCGTCGTCGATGGGCGAATTCAGCGATCAATGGTCGACCGATGGCCAGAAAAACCTCTGGGGAGCCGTCCCGCGAATCGTGCAAATGCAGTCCGAAGGCGGCGCCGCCGGCGCAGTCCACGGGGCGCTGCAAACGGGCGCTCTGACGACGACGTTCACCGCGTCGCAGGGCCTTCTCCTCATGATTCCGAACATGTACAAAATTGCGGGAGAATTGAATTCCTGCGTCATTCATGTCGCCGCACGAACGGTAGCCTCCCACGCGCTGAGCATCTTTTGCGATCATTCCGATGTCATGGCTTGCAGGCAAACGGGGTTTGCCTTGCTTTGTTCGAGCTCGGGACAAGAAGCACAGGACCTCGCTGCAATCGCCCACGCCGCAACGCTCGAAGCACGCATTCCGTATTTGCATTTCTTCGACGGTTTTCGCACGTCGGCGGAAATTACGAAAATCGAGACCCTTTCGGATGACGACCTCCGAGCGCTTTACAATGACGAGCTCCTCGCCGCCCATCGCGCTCGCGCACTCTCCCCTGACAAACCCGTTCTGCGCGGAACGGCGCAAAACCCAGACGTGTTTTTTCAAGCTCGGGAAGCATCGAATCCGTTTTACGATGCTTGCGCCGAAATCACGCAGCAAGTGATGGATCGGTTCGCTGCACGCACGGGTCGCGCCTACAAGCTATTCGATTATGTGGGACACCCGGAAGCCGAACGCGTGCTGGTGCTCATGGGTTCCGCCGCAGAAACAGCCCACGAAACGGTCGAACATCTGAATGACCGCGGCGAAAAAGTGGGCATTGTAAAGGTTCGTCTTTACAGACCATTCGATGTTCGCGCGATGATTTCGGCATTACCAAAAACCGCGCGTATCCTCGGAGTCCTCGATCGCACGAAAGAGCCCGGGGCGATTGGAGAACCACTGTACCTCGACGTGACGACCGCCGTCGCCGAAGCTCGCGCGGAAGGGTTTCTCGATCGTGACATTCGCGTCGTCGGCGGACGATATGGTTTGTCGTCAAAAGAAGTTACGCCAGCCATGATCATGTCGGTCTTCGATGAGCTCGCAAGACCAAAACCTCGAAATCATTTTACGATCGGCATCGTGGACGACGTCACGCATCGATCACTGCCATGGGACTCCGAGCTCGACATCGAAAAGAAGGACGTCGTGCGGGCGGTTTTTTTCGGGCTCGGTTCGGATGGCACCGTCGGCAGCAACAAACAATCGATCAAAATCATTGGGGAAGAAACACCCAACTTTGCCCAAGGTTTTTTCGTTTATGACTCGAAAAAGTCCGGCACCGTCACGGTTTCACACCTGCGTTTCGGCCCGCGCCGCATTCGATCCGCGTATCTCGTGAAAAAAGCCGGCTTCGTCGCCTGTCATCAACCGCAATTCCTCGACCGCTTCGACATGCTGGCGCACGCCGACGAGGGCGCGACGTTTCTGCTCAATTCGCACCACGATCCCAGCGAGGTTTGGGATACGTTGCCTCGTGAAGTACAGGAAGCCATCTGCAGCAAGCACTTGAGGTTTTTCATCATCGATGCCTATCGCGTAGCGGAAGACAGCGGTCTTGGACGGCACATCAGCACCGTCATGCAGGTTTGTTTCTTTGCGCTTTCCGGCGTGCTCCCGCGCGATGAAGCGATTGCTCGAATCAAGGCGTCCGCCGAAAAAGCATACAAGAAACGTGGCGAAGAGGTCGTCCGGAAAAACCATTTGGCCATCGACAACGCCCTGGCTCGGCTTCACGAAGTCACGGTTCCAGCCGCACCATCGGCTGCTCGGCAGCGCCCGCCCATCGTGCCTGCACATGCGCCCGACTTCGTGCAGCGCGTCACCGCAACGATTCTTGCAGGCAAAGGCGACCTGCTTCCCGTGAGCGCTTTCCCGCCAGATGGCACGTGGCCCCTTGGAACGACGCAATGGGAAAAGCGCGGCATCGCGCTGAAAATTCCGATATGGGATTCCAGCATCTGCATTCAATGCAACAAATGCGCCCTCATGTGCCCACATGCCGCCATTCGCGCCAAAGTTTTCGACGTCGCAGCGCTCGCGGATGCACCCGACAGCTTCAAAGCCGTGCCCTACAAGGACAAGGGCGAGGGCGTAGCGGGTAAACATTATACCATCCAAGTCGCACCCGACGACTGCACGGGTTGCGAGCTTTGCGTGACGGTTTGTCCGGCCAAGGACAAATCCAATCCACGCCACAAAGCCATCGACATGCAGCCCAAAGAGCCGCACCTTGCGACGGAACGTCGAGGGTTCGATTTCTTCCTCGGCTTGCCCGAGCCGGACAAACGCCGAGTTCGTTTGGACGTCAAAGGTTCGCAGCTCTTCGACCCGCTCTTCGAGTTCTCTGGCGCTTGCGCCGGATGCGGCGAAACCCCTTACATCAAGCTCGTCACGCAGCTCTTCGGCGATCGCATGGTCATTGCCAATGCAACGGGATGCACGTCCATTTATGGTGGCAACTTGCCCACGACGCCTTATCGCACGAATGCCGAAGGACGCGGTCCCGCGTGGTCGAATTCCCTCTTCGAAGACAATGCTGAATTCGGCCTTGGAATGCGCCTCGGGCTCGACGCACGTGCGCTCGTCGCCGTCACCGAGCTTTTGGCGCTGTCGAGCATTCTGGGCGATGAATTGGTCAAGGGCCTCGTGGAAGCCGATCAATCGACTGAATCCGGCATTGCCGCGCAGCGCGAACGCGTGGCGATGCTCAAGCAAAAGCTCGAGCGCGTGGACGATGTGCGCGCCCGAAGGCTCGAACGCGTCGCAGACGATCTCGTCAAGAAGAGCGTGTGGATCATCGGCGGCGACGGATGGGCCTACGATATCGGGTATGGCGGCCTGGACCATGTCCTCGCCGGAACGGACAATGTGAATTTGCTCGTGCTCGATACGGAAGTGTATTCGAACACGGGCGGTCAACAATCGAAAGCGACCCCGATTGGCGCCGCTGCGAAATTCGCTGCGGCCGGCAAGAGCATCGCCAAAAAGGACCTCGGAATGCTCGCGATGACGTACGGTCATGCCTACGTGGCGAGCATTGCGATGGGAGCCAAGGACGCCCACGCGATCAAGGCCATCGAGGAAGCGGAGAGTTACCCTGGGCCGAGCTTGATCATCGCGTACAGTCATTGCATTGCCCATGGTTACGACTTGGCGCATGGCGCCGAACAACAAAAACTTGCCGTAGAATCGGGCCTATGGCCACTTTACCGATTCGATCCGCGCCGAATTGCCAAAGGAGAGCCACCACTCGTGCTCGACTCGGGGCCCATCAAGGCCAAGGTGCGCGATTACATGAAAAATGAAGGGCGATTCCGTATGGTCGAGCTTCAAGATCCGAAACGATATGCAACACTCGTGCAGGCGGCCGAGCAAAACGCATTCGAGAGGCGAGGCGTTTACGAGCAACTTGCGGGTTTGCGGGTACCCATGAACACGAAAACCGAGGAGACGCACTCGTGAACCTCGAAACGACCTATTTGGGATTGAAGCTTGCCCATCCCTTCATGCCGGGCGCGTCGCCCCTTGCCGACGACCTCGACCACGCGCGGCAGCTCGAAGATGCAGGCGCTCCGGCGATCGTCATGCGTTCCCTTTTCGAGGAACAAATCGAACGCGAAGTCGCAGCCGTCGATGCGCACGTGTACCGTCATGCCGAGGGCTATGCCGAAGCGCGAACGTTTTTCCCGGATCCGACAGTGTTCATGATGGGTCCGGATCGATATTTGGAGCAATTGCGCAAACTGCGAGCGTCGCTCGCGATTCCCGTCATTGCGTCGCTCAATGGCACGTCGCCCGGCGGATGGTTGTCATTTGCCAAGAACATCGAGCAAGCAGGTGCCAACGCGCTCGAATTGAACCTATACGCGGTTCCTACGTATCCTGACGAAGATGCGATGTCGGTCGAAGCTCGCGCGATCGAAGTCGTATCCGCCGTCCGCGCGGCCATTCGAATACCGCTTGCCGTGAAGCTGTCGCCATTTTATTCGTCGCTACCGAATTTTGCACGAAAGCTCGAAAGCGCAGGCGCCAATGGCCTCGTGCTTTTCAACCGGTTCTACCAGCCGGACATCGATCCCGAAGCGCTCGACGTCAAAAGAAGCCTTCACTTGTCGGATTCTTCCGAACTTCTTTTGCGGCTACGCTGGCTCGCGGTGCTTTCGGGACAGAGAAACCTGTCATTGGCCGCGAGCGGTGGCGTGCACACGCCGCTCGACGCAATCAAGGCGGTCATGGCCGGCGCGCACGCCGTGCAAATGGTGAGCGCGCTGCTTTTGCACGGACCCGAGCGATTGCGCGAGATCATGACCGGCGTAAAAGCGTTTCTCGAGGAGCACGAATACGAGTCGCTCGATCAGATGCGGGGCAACATGAACTTGTCGAGGTGCCCGGACCCGAGCGGTTACGAACGAGCGAATTACGCAGAGATTTTGCAGAGTTGGCACGGACGCGGCGGTTGATGCCGGGCCGGCTCGCGTAATGGGCGGGGCCAAGCCGGCCCCGCCTTCGTGCCTACCGAATCACATGCAGATGCCGTTGATGCACGCCGTCCCTGCGGGGCAATTGGCGTTGCTGTTGCATTGGATGGTCAGGCATTGACCATTCAGGCACGTGCCTTGCGGACACAAGATCGCGCCGGCCGTCTTCTCGTCGACCTGGCCATCGCAATCGTCGTCGATGCCATTGCAGAGTTCGGGCTTTGGTTGGCAGCCGCCAGAGACACACACACCATTCGGCGAGCAAACTTGACCCGCGGGACAGGGTGTATTCGGGCCGCACATTTGCTGTTGGCCGCCGCATTGTCCCATCGTGCAAAGCGTTCCGTCCGGACAAACGGCGCCGGAACCGTCGTCGACATTGCCATTGCAATCGTCATCGACGCCATTGCAAACTTCCGGCTTGGGTAGGCAGCCCGCCGGAGAGCAAACGCCGTTCGGGTTGCAAACTTGACCCGCCGGACAGGGTGTATTCGGACCGCACATCTGCGGTTGACCGCCGCATTGACCATTCATGCAAGGCGTGCCGTCGGGGCAAACCGAGCCGGTGCCGTCGTCGATGAGCCCGTCACAGTCATCGTCGAAGCCATTGCATACTTCCATCACCGGTTGGCAACCGCCTGGTGTACATACTCCGTTCGGCGTGCAGACCTGGCCCGGCGGACACGGCGTGTTCGGGCCACACATCTGCGGTTGACCACCGCATTGGCCATTCACGCACACCGTACCGTCGGCACAGATTGCACCGGAACCATCGTCGACCTGGCCATTGCCGTCGTCGTCGAGACCATTGCAAATTTCCGTTGCGGGGCCACCACCGCACATTCCGTTGATGCAAAGCTGGTTGGGGCCGCAATCGGAATCCGCTTGGCACGGCCAATTACCGCCACCGCATTGACCCATGACGCAGACGGAACCATCCGGGCAGAGCGGCAACGATGGATCGTCCTGCTCGTCGATTTGTCCGTCGCAATCGTCGTCGACGCCATTGCACATTTCGGGCGTTCCGGCGCAAACGGGCACGCACATGCCGGCGGCGTCGCAATACATGTTCGGCGGGCACGCTGCATTCGGGCCACACTGCTGAGAAGGAACGCAATGGCTGCCCTGGCCACAATCTGCCGTACAAGCCCAGGTGCCCGTCGCCGGATCACAGCCGCAGCTCGACGGATAACACGCGTTGGGATCCGGGTCCGGCACGCAGACTTGCCCCGGCGCGCAACCGGTCTGCGTGCAGCTCAATGGGCTTGGTTGGCCATTGCAGGTGTTGTTCCCCGGTGAACAGGCACCATTGATGCACACTTGTCCAGCATCGCAATCCGAATCGGCCATGCAGACAGCACCGCCACTGCCGTTGCCTCCATTGTTGTTGCCACCAATGATCACAGGCTCGATGCATGCGGTGAGCGCGAGCATTGCGCCAACGGGAAAGAGCGCCGCAAGAATGAAGTTACGCATGTTCGTCATGACAAGCATTTCCTTTCCGCGTCAGCCGTCCGGCGACGCGTAGTCTGCTACCTACGCTTGAGTGGCCGGCATTCAGCCGGTCCGTGAAAAAATCGTCATCGCGTCGTCGGGCACGCTTTGCGCACACGCGCAGCTAGTGGAGAACGCGGATTCTGCGCCAAAAATGCCGCGGCTTCGGCATTCGCCTCATCCACGCGCCCGAGCTTGCATAGCGCGAGCACACGGGCTGCTGCCCTTTCTTCACGTAATTTTTGCCCCTCGACTTCCGCCTTTTGTTCCGATAACAACGCCAAAGCTTTTTCCGCATCCCCACTCTGCAGCGCCCCATGCGCCTCTCGCAATCGTTGCGTCTCGGCAATGAGCGAATCGGCCGTCTCTTCATTCGTTCGCGACGGTGTAATAGAAGCGGCCGGTCGAGCAGGCGGCGCCTTTTGAGGCAATTCGGCAGTCACCATTACCTCCGGAATATCTGCGATTTTTTCGCTGGGCTCAGCAGCCGTCGCCGCAGGCGGTGGAATCTCAATGGCCGTCGATACCGATGCCGCCGCATTGCTCATGACCTGCGGCGTGACCGGCGCCTTGACAGCCCCCACTTTCGGCCACGCGACCATTGCTCCAATTCCTGCTGCGCCCACAAACACGACAAAAATACCCTTGGCAAAAGCACTTCCAACGATAGATACCGCAACGGGTTTGGCTGCTCCCACGGAAGCCGGTAATCCTACGTCATCGGCCGCATTCGCCGCAGTCGTACTTGCTTGCCCCGCAGCCGCTTCTGCCGCGCCCGCAACGATGGCTGCCATCAATGCCGAATGGATTCGCGCGCGATCGGCCGGCGAAGGATTGTCGCCATCGCGTCCTTCTCGAAGAATTTCCCGCGCATCGGGCCCGAGCTCATTCATCGCAACCTCCATGTGTCGCGCGCCCGCTCACGGGCCACTGCTTGCTCGAAATCACGCCGCGCCGCCCGAAGTCGCGCGTAAATCGTATTCACGTTTTCCCCAAGCGTATCGGCAATTTCGGGCACCGTCATCGATTCGAGCTCCGCCAGCACCAGCACGATGCGTTTATCGTCATCGAGCTCATCGAGCAATCGGTGGAGCAACCGCACACCCTCGAGCCGCTCCATTCTTTCGTGCGGTCCTTCCGCCTTTTCGTCCGCAATGTCGTCCGCGTCGACCGCCGCATCCGGCCCTCGCGTGTGCGGACTTTTACGTCGAATCGCACGTCGATGATCGCTCGCCACGCGTGTGACGATCGAAAAAATCCAGGTTTTTAGTGACGAACGTCCTTCGAATTGACCCAAGCGGCGATACACGACGAGAAATACTTCTTGCACGGCGTCGTCGACCAGCGTCTCCGGAACCCCGAGGCGTCGGATGTTGCGAAAAACAAGGTCGAAATGTTCGTTATAAATGACCTCGAATGACGGTATTGCTTGCAACGTTTGCGCGCGCACAGCAGCGTTGCCGTCAGAAGGAACGGACGCCATCGGAGCTGCATGAACGGACGCAATCGGTGCCAAGCATCCCCCTGAGTGGCCGGACGCCAGCGCATCCGTGAACAAAAAAATCAAAAGCGCCACTCGCCCCCCAATGCAATGCGACCTACAACGCGGGACGGGGTGTGCGCTTCTCCAAGTCCGGTGACAATGAATCGTGGATACGCAATGTACAGCACACCATCAACCCCGAACACAAGATGGATGTTACGTCTCAAACGCATGGAGCCCTGCCCTCCGATTCCCATTCCAACGAGCATCGCGGAGGCTTTGTCAGGATTCGTAACGCCAAAACTTTCCGCTCGAAGACCACCCAACTCGAATCGGAATTTCGGTGCAAGCTCGAGCTTCGGGTGAGCTTTGATAACAACGCCCGCCGAAGCATATCCAAGGAGGAGATCCACATCCGCCCACGCACTCGAGAGCGACGAAAAAGTCGTTTTGCGCGGCAGGAGATATGAAATGCCGAGCTCCACTCTCGAGCGACCCGGAAAAACGACGAAAGCTCCACCAACGCCGAATGACGGACTTGGAAGTGTACCGATATCGCCAAGCGAATAAATCGATAATGCCATCGGCGGACGAATGAAACGATATCCAGGTTTTGGCGCAGGTGATGACGGTATGGAACGTACGGGCGATGGTGGCGTCGAAGGAATCGGCTGTGATGGACGCGGCGCTTCCGAAATTTGCTTCGGCTCGCTTGGCTGCGGAGGGGTTTGTCCGGGTGGACTTTGTTCCGGCAGGGTTTGTCCTGGACCAGGTGCAGGCTCTGCCGCCAAAGCCGCTTCGGAATCCACCATCATCGCAAGAATGAGCGCTGCCGCTTGGCCCAGCGCCGCACACGAAACGGCGCTGACTTCGCGTGAACGTGGCCCATCTTCTCCTGGTATTTCAAGACGAACCAGGTACGTCCCGTCATCCTTTCGTTGTACTTCCGCAACGACCTCGAGCGACGCTTCATTCGACGACGCTCGCGGACCGAGCAGCCGGTTCACCTCGCCGAGCACGTCCGCGCCCGTTGGACAATCCGCAGGCGCGGACCAACGTAGCGCCACAGCCTCAGCACCGTACACTTCCGATGCGCGCGCGGCGCAAAGCGCCACGAAAATGAGCGGAAGCAGGCCAAGTGCACGGGCGAAAAGCATGCGTTGATCACATTCTAGACAATATCTGTGATATTATCGAGTGTGCCACGTCTTGCCGACTCGTGGCACACGCTTTGCTGCAAGTTACGACCAACTCTCGCCAATGACGGTGCAAGCTTGACGACGAACCTGCGACCCTATCCCTTTCCGGCACTTTTGCGCCGCATGTTCCGCGAGATGGACACGCGGCAGAGTATTTTTGATCTGCCGTCGCGCAAGTTCTTCGTGTCCACCGGCCATCGCAACCTCGAAGCCATCATCCACGGTCAGCGAGCGCCCGTGCCCCTTGGGCCCGCCGCGGGACCGCATACCCAGCTCGCGCCGAATATCGTCCTGTCGTACCTCGCGGGCGGACGCGTCATCGAGCTAAAAACGGTGCAAGTCAAGGACGATCTCGACATTCCTCGACCCTGCATCGATATGACGACGGTGGGATACAACGTCGAATGGTCGCAAGAGCTGCGTATTGCCGAGTCGCTCGAGGAATACGCAAAAGCTGCGCTGGCCATCGCAATTCTAGCAGAAAGCGGTATCGCCAAGATTGCGCAGCCGGTGCGAGGCGTCCTCTTCGAAGCGAGCATTGGGTACGATCTCGCAGGTATAGAAAGCGAAAAGGTCGATGGATTTTTGCGACGCATGTGCGACGCAAGCCCCGTCATCGACAAACTGCGGCACGAGATTCCGCGCGAATTGCAGCGTTATCGTGACGTCGATGTTCCTTCGCGCCTGGCTGCGGGCATTACCCTATCGACATTTCACGGCTGTCCCCCGGGACAAATCGAGCGCATCGCGCAGCTGATCATGAGCGAATATGGACTGGCTGTCACGATCAAATTGAATCCGACACTTCTCGGCAAAAACGAATTGCTCCGGCTATTGCACGGAGAGCTCGGCTATCATGATGTCGAGGTTCCGGACGCAGCTTTCGATAGCGATGCAAAATGGGACGACGTTGTGTCGATGATTGGGCGTCTGTCGAATGAAGCGGCTGCGCGAGGGCTTGGATTCGGTATCAAGTTGACCAACACGCTCGTCGTGAAAAACACGCGCGCATTTTTCCCGAAGGACATTCCCGAAGCGTACCTTTCCGGGCCTCCGCTGCACGTGCTCGCCGTACGCCTTTCCGCACGTATTCGCGAAGCAGTCGGCATGAATTTGCCCATTTCGTTTTCTGCCGGAATCGATTGGTCGAATTTCGCCGACGCCGTGGCGCTCGATTTTGCTCCCGTCACCGTGTGCACCGATTGGCTGAAGCCAGGTGGATATGGTCGAGCGCACCGGTACTTCGAGGAGCTATTTCGACGCATGGACGCCGTCGGTGCTGCCACACGTGGCGATTGGATCATTCGTGCCCACGGGCATGGCCGCGCTGCGCTTGCCGCGCTGGCGCTCGATGCCGACACGGAAGCTCGATGCGCCCGAGCCCTCGACGAAAAACGTGATCTATTGGCCGCTTCCGGTGACGCATATGACCGCTGGGTCCGCGAGGCAGCGCGGCGAAATACGCAAAGTTATGCCGAAGGCATTCTCGCAAGCGGACGTTACCATCGCAATCACCATGACAAACCGCCGAAAAAGCTCGGCACGAAGCTTCATCTCTTCGATTGCATTACATGCGACAAATGCATTCCCGTTTGTCCCAACGATGCCAATTTCACGCTCGCCGCGGGTCACACTGAATTGCCCATCGTCAAAGCCCATCGAGAAGGCACGGCGTGGGTATTTCGTCGTTCGGGACTCTTGCGCCTCGACGAAAAACACCAGATTGGATGCTTTGCGGACCATTGCAACGAATGCGGCAATTGTGACATTTTCTGTCCCGAAGACGGCGGCCCGTACCGCATGAAACCTCGATTTTATGGCAGCATCGCATCGTTTTCGGCGAGCACCGGGGACGGGGTCTATGTCGAGCGCTCCGCGGAGCGCGACCTCGTTCTAGGGCGTTTCGATGACGCCGCCTTTCGCTTGGAAGCGCGTCACGGCAAGATACTTTTCGAGGGCAACGGATTTCGAGTGACTTTCTCCGAACACGATCCAGAAGGGACCATCGAAGGAATTGCCGCTGGCGAAGTGGACTTGACGTGGTACGGGATCCTGAACTTGCTCCGAAATGCCGTATTGTCGCAAAATGATGTCAATTGGGTTTCGTGTCTCTGGGAGAAGGACGCATGACGAATAGCATGACGAGCGCCATTGCCGAACGTGCCGATAAGTACACCGACGACATGGTGCAATTTCTTCGTGATATGATTGCCATTCCCTCGGAGAGCGGTGACGAGGAACGTGTCGTACGTCGGGCCGCCGAAGAAATGGAGCGCGCCGGATTCGACGAGGTCAAAATCGATGGTTTTGGTAATGTGCTCGGGCGAGTAGGTTCCGGAAAGACCATCATCGCCTTGGACGCTCACCTCGATACCGTCGGCATCGGGGACCGCTCGACATTTCGATTCGACCCCTATGCCGGCATCATTGAAAACGGAATCATTTTTGGCCGAGGAGCGAGCGATCAGGAAGGGGGAATGGCCGCCGCCGTACACGGCGCACGTATTGCCAAAGAACTGGGCCTTTTGGATGGCGTTTCGCTTTGGGTAACCGGCACGGTCATGGAGGAAGATTGTGATGGATTGTGCTGGCAATACATCCTGCGCGAGGGCGTGCTCCGGCCGGACGTCGTCATCAGCACCGAAGCGACGAACCTCGCCGTATATCGCGGCCATCGCGGACGCATGGAGGTCGAAGTGCGAACGCAGGGCCGAAGCGCGCACGGTTCGGCGCCCGAACGCGGCATCAATGCAATTTACAAAATGGCGCCCATCATCGAAGACATCGCTCGGCACAATGATGACCTCGTTCGAGGCGCCGACCCATTTCTCGGAAAAGGATCCGTCACGATTTCCGCGATCCGATCGACATCACCGTCGCTTTGCGCCGTTGCCGATAGCTGCACGATTCATCTCGACCGACGGCTCACCAAAGGTGAAACGGAACAAATTGCGCTCGATGCAATTGCCAAGCTACCCTCCGTCATGCAAGCAAACGCAGAGCTTTCCGTGCTCGATTATTCGCGTCCCACCTGGCGCGGGCTCGTCTATCCCACACGAAAATATTACCCGACGTGGCTGCTCGAAGAAAACCATCCCGCCATTCGAGCGGCCCTCGCGGCCGGTCAAGGGGCGCTCGGGAAAACGCCCGGCGTTGGGAAATGGACGTTCTCGACAAACGGGATTGCCACCGCGGGCATGTTTGGTATCCCGACGCTCGGGTTCGGCCCGGGCAACGAAGTGCATGCCCACACGCCCGAGGATCAGTGCCCCATCGATCACTTGACAATCGCTGCAAAGTTTTATGCAGCATTTTCTGCCGCATTCGTGGCCGAACCACGCGGATGAGCAACAAGGCGGGGAAGGACGGATCGTGATGAACGTATTCGACGACGTGCAAGAAAAAATCGACCGTATTCAAAAGATTGGCTGTAGCCTCGAAAAGCGTGATTTCCTTGCCACGTGGGATCACGACGAGGACACCATTCGATGGGTGCTTTTGGCCTCCGAAATCCTGGAGGACCTCGTCAGATTGGGCATATCGACACGCTTTTTCGATCGCGGCCTGGGAATGAGCATCTTCCGCGACAAGTCCACTCGAACACGTTATGCATTCAAGTCCGCGTGTAATCTGCTCGGTCTGGCCACCGAAGAGCTCGATGAAGCGACGAGTCAAATAGGGCATGGCGAAACGACCCGCGAAACCGCTGCCATGATTGGTTTCTTGACCGAAGTATTCGGCATTCGTGACGACATGTATCTTGGCGAGGGGCATTTCTACATGACGGAAGTGGCGGCGTCGCTGGCTGAAGCGCATCGCGCCGGCGCGCTCATGGGTAGGCCGTCCGTCATCAATTTGCAGAGCGATTTGGACCACCCGACGCAATCACTCGCGGATTTGCGTCATCTCGCGCATGTTTTCGGGGGCCTGGCAGGCCTGCGCGGGCGTAAAATCGCTATGAGTTGGGCGTATTCGCCAAGTTATGGCAAACCGCTGAGCGTTCCGCAAGGCATCGTTGGCCTGTTATCGAGGTTTGGAATGCACGTTCGCCTGGCGTATCCGCCCGGCTACGAATTAGCCGAATTGCCGCTGGAAAAGGCGCAAGCATTCGCCGCTGAAAGTGGCGGTTCGGTGCAAGTCACCCATTCGATGGACGATGCCTTCGACGGAGCGGACATCGTTTACCCGAAATCGTGGGCACCATTTGCAATCATGGAAGAGCGCACGAAACGACTCCGCGCTGGGCGAATGGACCACACAAAGGAGCTCGAAACAGAAGCGTTGGCGCAGAATGCAAAACACGTCGATTGGACGTGCACTGCGGCGCGCATGGAGCGCACGAGCGGCCGCAAAGCCCTCTACATGCATTGCTTGCCCGCTGATGTGTCGGGACTATCGTGCGAACGCGGTGAGGTCGATCGAGACGTATTCGAGGACGCTCGAATCAATACCTACAAGCAAGCCAGCTACAAGCCCTTCGTCATTGCCTCGCTCATACTGGGCATGCGCATTCGCCAGCCGGCTGCATCGCTCGCTCGATTGCTGCAAGCAGGAGAAGCTGCATTTGCCGCCCGCAAGACCCGGCCATCCAGCATTCCGCCGCCCCCGTCGAGACGTTTTTAATTCGAATCGCGACGGCGCCCCGTAAAAAGCACCGTCACACGCTCGCCCAGCACAGAAGGACGCGCTCGCGCGAGCACATACGCGCCCGCGAGCGACGCAGCGCCCGTCGCACACACGTCGATACCCGTTTCACGACGTCCCACGTCGAGCGCATGTTGAATGTCACCATCCTCGACGATGATGGGAAAACCGGCGGAAAGCAGCATTGCGCGCACGATCGCAAGCCAATCGTAGGTTTCGTCGTCCAAAATTCCATGCGCAATGCTATGCGGTGTCTCCTCCCACGGCTGCATGAATTGCGCACGATTGCGCGCTGCATATCGCACGACGTCTTCGATGCCCGCGGAACCAAGCACGTCGCGTAAGAATGCCGCCCGCGCCTCTTCGTCTTCGGGTAACTGCAGCGAATAACGCCGTTCGATGTCGCTCATAAGACGCGTGTATGCTCGCGCCAACGGAAAACATCCTTGCGTTTGCACGGCGTGAAGGCGCGGCAACGATTCGATTTTCGACAATGCTACGGCCTCCTCGAATGTCGAGAAAACCGCACTGGCCAGCGCACCGCCACCCACCTGCACGAAAACCCGCTCGGGCGCAGGTTCGTCCGAATGAATCATTTCCCAAGCGATCGTTTTGCCACCTTGAATCGCCAGTGCTTGGTCGGGGCCTTGACATGAAAATGGGATGCCGCCCGAACGAATCGCTTCGCGAAAACGACGATACGTCGGATCCCCCAGAACGCCCGGCTCCCGTGGGCACACTTCAATTTGCGCTCCAAGAGACCGTATTTGCGACAAAACCACAGCGTCGGCATCTTCCGGCACGAATACGCGTAGCGTCCGCTGCGCCGCTCGCGCAAGCACCGCCGCTGCCAGAGCGGCATTGCCACAACTCGCAATGACGAGCTCCGCGGAAACATCAGCCAAAGCAAGCGCGCGGACGACTTCGAGGTGCACGAGCGCCGAAAACAAATGCCGACCCTTGTGTGAACCGGAAACATTTCCCGTTTCGTTCTTTATCCAAATACCACCTTGCCCAGAAAAACCCATGGCGCATCCGAGCAGCTCGGCTTTGCCATACGGTGTCACGCGGAATCCATGACCATCGACGCTCGCGATGGCATCATCGAGCCGCTGAACAATGTCCACATACTGCTGGTCGGACAAACCGGCGTGTTGCGCCGCAAGATATACATGGTCAAAATGGCGAAACCGCAGAAATGGGTTTGTCTCGCCTAAACATGGCTGCAATTGCCCCGCATCGCCGAGCTTTCGCGCGAGCACGTGATCGATCGTCGCTTCGCCCTCGGCGTGTGCACACCGAAATCCGAGCGGCATGTCGCGAAGTTTTGGCAATTCGTAGCCGCAGCCAGAACAAACCAGCATCGACCGCGTCATTCACGCCCCCCAATGCGCCCGTTCAGCTCGCGAATGAGCTCGTCCCAGCGTGCCGGGAGCTTTTCGAGTGCTCGCCAGAACGCTTGTTGACGCCGCGCCTCGAAGTCGGCAAGCGAAACTCCACGCTGTTCGACCCATGTAAAGTAGCCCAAATTGAAGATACGCGTACGATCGACGTGTCTCAATTCGAGGAGGTGATCGACGTCTGCCCCGAGAATGTCTTCGCCAAATGCCTGCGCCGCCGATCGATCATCGAAACGGCCGCCGTAACGTTCGCCCAGAATGCGCGGGCATTCACTCGTATACATGCTCGCTCCGTCGGTTGCGATCGTCATGATGACGTCGTCGTCGCCGAGGTCGAAATAACGGGCCACTTTGATCGCGCCGAGAACATTGCAGATGGATGAAATGCCGAAGGACCCCAACTGCGAGATGATGTCGGGCGAAATGCCACAACGTTCGGCCAAGTATGCGCGTCCAACCGGATCGTTGAACAGAACGAACAATCTATCGGTCGCCGCGTCCGAAATGGCCGTGACGATATCCGTATTCATGACGTTGTGAATGAGCGGAACGTGCTTGTCGCCAATGCCTTGGATGTTGTGCGAACCGAATCCATTGTAAAGCATCGTGGGACATTCGAGCGCTTCGGCTGCGACGATGCGACTCCCGAAGCGATCCTTCAAATAGTCGCCGGCTCCAATCGTGCCCGCCGAACCGGTTGCCGACACGAACGCCGCCAATTGTAGATTTGGCTGCTTTTCGCGCAGCGCTTCGAATATGCGCCCCAAGGCGCTGCCGGTCACCAGACGATGCGCAAGATGATTACCGAATTCACAGAATTGATTAAAAACGACGTTTGCCGGATCTTGCCGCTCGAGAAATTCGCACGCATCGTAAATTTCTTTCACGTCGCTTTCTTTGCCGCGCGTCTTCACGATGTCCGCCGCCGGATCCTCCACCCATTGCTCGAGCCACCTGAATCGCTCTTGGCTCATTCCTTCGGGGAGAATGGCAACGCCACGACAACCGAGTATCTTCGATATCGCTACACCTCCACGACAATAGTTGCCCGTGGAAGGCCAGAGCGCTCGATGAAACGTGGGGTCGAATTGGCCTGTGACGAGGCGCGGAACGAGGCACGCGTACGCCGCGAGAACCTTGTGTGCACGAATGAGTGGAAAACGATCACCCAGCGCAACGACGATACGTGCACGCACTCCGGTAAGCGACGATGGCAACACGACGTGTGCCGGCGTGTCGCGAAATCGCGCCGCCGTTTCGTCGTTGTACCAATGCACGCGAAACAAATTCAACGGATGTGATTCGTCCGGCCCAATGGTCGCGAGCTTCTCCACGACCGACGGCCCAATACGCCGCGGATCCGATAGCTCGGCAAATGTCGGAAGCGTAATGCCTCGCTCACGAAACCTGGCTGCCGTGCGCTCGAGCGTAGAGTCGTCGACGATTCGCTCCTCGATTCCGAGCCGAGTCATGGTTTGTCTCCCGTCGATTGCATTCGCTCGAAAAGCCGCGCTGCCGCGCGCTCGGCTTCTTCGCGAATGGATGGCAAATTCCCCGACACGAGGTTGCCATCCCGAACCAATTCGCGTCCTGCAATGGTGACGCTCCGCGGCGCGCGAGCACTGAAATTTTCGTCCCATTCGACGTGATCATCGCTACGCGCGCCGAAAAATTCGTACGCAAGACGAGACGACGCCTCGAGACGATTCTGCACGAGCTCTGCCGCAGAAACTTCGTCATCTTTTTTCGCTATTCGCTCGAGCGCGTCCCGTTCGTCTTGCATATTCGACGGAAAACCATCCGTACCAAGCGCTACGCGATCCTCGAGGCCCAAAACGCGAGCATATCCTACGCCATTTGCTTCGTTCGAACGAGGATTTTGAACGATCCACGCATACACGTTGGCAAGGTCGCTTTGCACATTCGCACGCGTCAAGTGAACGCCGTGCGCAAGAATCGAATTCGGCGGAAGAGCATCCAGCGCGAGCAATCTTTCGAGCGGCCCTGCGTAACCACGCTGCTTTGCATCCTCCACGTCGGCCATGTCTTCGGCCACGTGCACGTGAATGGGCGCGCGCAGGCGCCGCGCAAGGTCCCCCGCGCGCCGAATCGAGGCATCTCCGAGCGTGAACGAGGCATGCAAACCCACGGCGCCCCGCACGAGTGGTCGTTGGTTTTCTTCAATGAATCTGCGATTTTCTTCGAGCCCCGCCAAAGCCTCTTTTTCGCCATGATTGCGTTCGCTCGTGCCATAACAGACGACCGCGCGAATGCCGAGGTCTTGGCACGCATCGGCAATCACATCGAGCGAACCTTCGATGCAATGAGGAGATTCATGGTGGTCGACGAGCACGGTGGTACCGGCAAGGAGTGCATTCGCGACGCAAAACCGTGCTGATGCTAGAAGGATGTCGTGATCGAGCGCTCGGTCGAGGATCCACCAGCGCCGCGCGAGAATGTCGAGAAAATTCCGCGGCGGCGGGTCGAGCGGCGGCAAACCCAGGGGCGAAAGGCCACTGTACAGGTGCGTATGCGCATTGACGAAACCGCGGTCGATACGAGCCACTCAATGCCCTCCTTTGCGAAAAAACATTCGCTCGGAAGGTGGCGGGTGATGGTGGGCATGATGCGGTCCGACGCTCATTGCCTTGGCCGCGGTCGATTCCTTCAAGGGCAATTCTCGACGCCGAATTCCATCTGCCGCGTATAGAGCAGACGCCACCGCCGCTGCCGTTGGCACGAGCCCGATTTCGCCAATTCCTTTCGCACCAAACGGCCCCTCCGGCTCCGCCTCTTCCACGAGAATGACTTCGACCTCGGGCATGTCACGCGCGCGCAAGACGCCCAAGTCACGCAGCCAAAACGTCGTAGGCATTCCCTTTTCGCATGCGAGCTCTTCGGTGAGCGCATAACCGAGCCCCATGTGAATGGCCCCCTCGATTTGTCCCTTGCAAAATGCGGGATTCAATGCACGCCCCACATCGTGCGCCGCAACGACTCGCTCGATGCGCCCTTCTTCATCGAGCAAAACGACCTGCGCGGCAAATCCGTACGTCGTATGCGTCTTGGGCTCGGCAGCGTATGTATCGATGGGCGTCGTGTCCGTAATCTGATGTTCTCCGTAAAACCATTGCCCCGCGAGCTCGACAAGCGTTTTCCCCGCACCGAGCGCTTCCTTCAATTTCTTCGCAGCTATTTCGGCGGCCCGTCCCGACAAGAGCGCTCCGCGTGACGCCGTGGTTTGTCCCGTATCGCAAGGAACGTCCGTATCCACACGCGGGCGGAATGTCGCGAGAGGCAAACTCGTTACTTCCGCGGCAATCTGTGCAAGCACAGTAAAGAGCCCTTGGCCCATTTCGGTAAAACCGTTGAACAATGAAATGGTCGCGTCGTTCTCGACACGGAGCAGCACTCGACCTCGTTCGGGCACACCATTGCCAATACCCGAATTTTTGATCCCGCACGCAATCCCGACCGCTCGATTGTTTTTCCTGGCTTCGTCCCACGCTGGTTTGACTGCCAATAGACATCGCTCGATGCCGACGGACTTTTTCAAGATTTGCCCCGTCGTCACGGGATCGCCCACACGAACGGCATTACGATACCGAATCTCCCACCTATCGAGTCCCGTCATCGCGGCAAGCTCGTCGATGCACGCTTCGAGCGCAAACGTTACTTGTGGGACACCAAAACCGCGCATTGCGCCGCTCGGAGGGTTGTTCGTGTACGCTGCCATTGCCAATACGTCCACATGCGGAACATGATAAGCTCCCGCAGCATGACCGGCGGCGCGTTCGAGCACCTTGGCCCCGACGGAAGCATACGCGCCGCTATCGCCCAGAATATAAGCTCGCACGGCCGTGAGATGCCCCTCGACGTCGCAACCCACCTCGTATTCGAGACGCATCGGGTGCCGCTTCGGATGCATGCGAATGGACTGTTCGCGATCGAGCGGCAGTTTTACCGGACGACCCGTTTTCCATGCCAAAAGTGCGGCGTGCGCCTGAATCGAGAGGTCCTCTTTGCCGCCAAATGCACCGCCATTCGGCACGAGCCGCACGACGACGCGATCCTCCGGAAGGCCAAGCATGGATGCAATCTGCCGCCGGTCGTCATAAACCCCTTGACCCTGGGAATGGACGCACACTCGACCATCGGGAAGCATTTCGGCAAGCGCGCATTCCGGCTCGAGAAAAAGATGCTCGATTCGTTGCGTCGTAAAAATACCTCGAGCGACATGACGGCTCTGGGCCAATGCGTCCGATGCATTTCCACGACGAATGCCGGTTCGGCCCAAAAGATTTTCGTGCTTTGGGTTGATTCGGTGTGCAGCTTCGAGCGCCACGGCCGGATCGACGACGGGTTCGAGCACTTCGTATTCGACATGCACGAGCCGCGCTGCTTCACGCGCGGTGGCAAGATCTTCCGCCGCAATGGCCGCAAGCACGTCGCCCACGCATCGCGCCTCTTCACCCATGGCTATGAATACGGGCCAATCCCGTTCGAGAAGCCCCTGGTAGCGCTCGGCCGGAACGTCTTCTGCCGTCACGACGGTCACGACACCAGGCAGAGCGCGCGCTCTCGTCGTATCGATATTCAATATTTTTGCTCGGGCGTGCGCCGACAACACCACCGCTCCATGAAGCATACCTTCGCGAGACATATCCGCGACAAACTGTTTCTCACCAAGCACCTGCTCTGCCGCACCGATTCTTGCGGACGGCGCACCCACGCCCCCATCCGCGGGACCGAGCGCCTTTTCGCCGCCACGTTTTTCCCGAGCGTACGATTCGATGGCTCGAACGATGCCCGCATATCCTGAACAACGGCACAGATGCAAATCCAGTGCGCGGTCGATTTCTTTGCGTGTCGGTTCGGGATGGTGCTTCACGAGCGATGTTGCGTGCAGCGCAATGGCGGGAATACAAAATCCGCATTGACCACCGCCGGCGCCGTGCGCAAAAGCGCGAACCAATCGGTCGCGTTCATCCGCGGGCAAACCTGCGAGCGTCGTAATGACGGCACCATCGGCGTGATCCATCGGCAGCGTGCACGTGACACGCGGATGCCCATTCACGATGGCAAGACAAGCGCCGCATTGTCCCTGCGGTCGACACCCATCTTTCACCGTCGTGATACCACAACGCTCCCGTAAAACCTCGAGCAACGATTCACCTGGGCGAGGATGCACGACATGGGGGGTGCCATCGAGCGTGAAGTGGATTGTATCCTTGTCATGAGAATGCATATGCGGGACTCACGGAAGAATGTGTGTGCCTACCTGGCGCGGCAAAGCTTCGAGTGATGTAATGATGACCTCTTCTCCCCCGGTTTTCAAAAAATCGAGCGCCGCTTCGATTTTCGGACCCATGTTGCCGGGCGGAAATTCGCCGCGCTCGAGCAATTCGCGCATGCGCGAGGCATTCGCTTTCAAAATGGGTGTCGCATTGACTTGGCCAAAATGCTCCTCTACGTATTCGACTTCCGTGAGAATGACGAGATGCGTGGCGCGCACTGCACGCGCAAGTAGCACGGCCGTGCGATCCTTGTCGATGACGGCTTCGATACCACGTAAAACCCCGTTTTGCTCGCGTACGACGGGAATGCCGCCACCTCCGCCCGCCATGACGATGATTCCAGCATCGACGAGCGTGCGCAAAATGCCCGCCTCGACGAGGGAAATGGGTAATGGTGACGGCACGGTTTTGCGAAAACCCCGCCCTCGTTCCTCGACGATCGACGCATGTTCGACGACGCGCATGTGACGAGCTCGCTCGGGTGAGAGGACCGGTCCCACGGGTTTTTCCGGATGCACGAATGCGGGATCTGCCGGATCGACTTCGACGAGCGTGAGAAGGGTCGTGACTTCCGCTGAAACTGCACGCCTCGATAGCTCGTTACGCAGCGCTCGTTCGAGCAAGTATCCCATCGTGCCCTGGGTTGCGGCAACCGCCACATCGAGCGGACTCGGCGGGACACGCGCGGCCGCAGACTCCATTTGCAGCAGCAAATTGCCCACTTGCGGACCATTCCCATGAATGATGACGACGCGAAAACCTGTCGTTATGAGCTCTGCAATGCAGTGCGCCGCTTGCTCGGCACGCGCCGTTTGCACTTCGGACGTCGCCACTTCGCCAGCGCGAAGAAGCGCATTGCCCCCCAGCGCGACGACGGCGACTTTACGCGAATTCATGGGATCGACAAACCTCTATACCACCGGAAGTATGTTTCATCTGCAGGCGTCTCACTAGGGGAATGTTCGATGGGCCAAACAAAACTCGACATCGCCGAGCAGACGTCACGCAACGCGAGATTTCGTTTATCATGCCGTCCCAAGACCAATTGACTTCTCATCGCGAGCGGGCCAACATCCGCTCGAACTCGGAGAGGACGAATGAACTACGGGGACGATCAAAATCCTTATGCTCCGCCGACGCAATTCGATCAGGCGGTGACATCATCGGGTGACGACGAGGACGAGGTGCAATTTCCGGCTGAGCCGTTCGATCGGTTTCTCGCCCGACTCGTCGACGGGCTTTTGGCCCTCTGCCTCATCGTTCCCTGGATGATATTGCTCCTTGCCATCGACGTACTTACCGTCGAGGACCTCAAGGACAAATTCTTCGCGCGGTTGATGATCATGCCGGCCGCTCTGCCGCTCTCCATTTACCAATGGATGCTGATTTCACGCACCGGACAAACCATTGGCAAAAAATGGATGCGCATTCGCGTGGTCAAACTCGACGGTTCCCCCGTGAGCTTTGGCGATGGCGTCGCCATGCGCGAGTGGGTCACGCAGGCCATCAATTTCATTCCTTGTGTGGGACCGCTCGTCAATCTCGTCGGGTATTTGATGATTTTCGGCGAGGGGCGCCGCTGCCTGCACGATCGAATCGCGGGCACGAAGGTCATCAAGACGCTGGCGGGTTGAGCGGCCGGCCGTTGGCTGGCCGCCAGTGATTAGAAGACGGTGTCGAGCGATCGCAACGGCTGCATGGGAGGAGGCGTCGAGTTCCGACCGAAAACGATGAACGGATCGTCGCGTCCTGGACCGGTAAAGCGCTCGTAAATGGCGTCGAGAGACAGAATGACGCTCAGGTTCAAGCTTGCGTCGGGGCTGTAGAGCGGATTGCGGCGTTGACCGTCGAGGCCGAGCTGGCCATTGCCATTGGAGTACGTGATATCGAAGCCCCATTCGGCGGCGGGGAAGTAACTCGCGCCGATGGCGAAGCTCGTCGAATAGCGCGTGGTCACGGGATTTTGCGCTCGGGTCGGCTCGGCACAACCCGTCGCGAGTTGCACACATCCACTGTTTGTGACGTCATTGAGGAGCCCATATTGAAGACCACCGCTCAGGAACACCCACAACGTATGATCGAAGAGCTTTTCGCTGAAGAAAAGGAACATACCCGTGCGTAGGCTGTTCGTCTCCAATGAGCCCCCGGTGAGCTGATCCGACATGATGGTCGCGCCGGAAATGGTTTGTCGGGGCCGTTGAATGTCGGGGTTCGTCGGTACGTTCGCGCGGCTGAATTGATGATCCCAACGACCACTCAAACCAACGAAAACATTTTGCAAAAAGTCAGCTTTCTTGCCTCGAAGCGGCACGGTCGCCATGAGCAATGCGCGAGGGGAGGTCGTGAGGTAAACGCCCCGCGAGTAAGATACCTTCGACGTGGGAAGCAAGACCGTACCGTTCATCACCAACGACAGGCCCCATTCCTCATTTGCGCTTTTCCACAAAGGTTTCGAAAGAATGCCTTGAAGAGGCAAATCGCGAAATTGTGGCTCGCGCTTCGTCTTCGTGACGTCGCTGTCCGTCAATTCGGTATCGAATCCCAGCGCCGTTTGGACACGAAACGAATACCCGCGCGGGCTGCCATCGGCCAGCTTTGGATCGAGAACGAAATAATTGAGCGTGAGGTTGAAACCCGTCGATATTTGCTCGTGCGAGCTGCTTTGGTTGTCCCGGCCAATCCCCAGCGCAGTGGTCGTCGCGCCCGTGTGCCAGTTGATGTTCGTTCCGCGCCACGGGACGTAGGCCGGCTTTTTCTTTGGTACGACGCCCGCATCGGCCCCGGGACCAGGCGCCGCAGGCGTGGCGGTGATCGATGGCTGCGTATTCGCAGGCGGCGGAACGACCGTAATCGATTGCGGACCACCCGTCAGATACGGGGGCAACGTCACCGGCGGCGGCGCCGGCGGCGCAGTCGTCGTTGCACCTGGCGGCGGAGGTGCCGGCGGCGCGTTCGGCGTCGGCTCGGCAGGCTTCGGCGCCGGCTGTGCATTCGGATCCGTTTGACCTGCAACTGGATCGGTCGGCGGAGGCGCTGCGTCGGCAGGTTTGTCCGAGGGCGCTGGCGCCGCGTCCGCCGGAGGTTTGTCCGCGGAAGGTGCAGCAGGCGCAGGCGCCGGAGGAGGCTGCGGCTGCTGCGCAAGCGCCGATGCTTGACCAAAAAGTCCCACACCGACGGCAACGACAAACCCGAAACGATACTTCATCCCGCGCCTCACTGACGATCCACCAAGCTCTCGAACGAAGCCTAGTGTTTCTCACACCTTTCGCCCGACGTCAATTCGCACCGAGATCGATCGAGCAAGGAAGAGCACCGCGCCGACAATGCGTCCGGCAGCACACCCGACGAAAGGTTTTTCCCGACCAGCCCTCTCAGCAGGGGCAGTCGAGGTACGGAACGTGAAGATTCTCGACGGCATACCCGGCGGAACCTTGGCGCAAGATCGATTCCCGCCCCACGAAGGACGGCAATTTCTCGCCCGGCGAGTGGACGACGAGCTCCGGCTCGAACTCCGTCTCGCCATCGAAAAGCCGCTCGAACTCGAGCTCTTTCGCGGTCGGCCCGTACACTTTCCAGAGCACGTCGATGCGTCCAGAGAAGTCACTACACGGCTGCCCTGCCGATGCCGAGAGCCATACGAACGTCGCCGCGTTCGTCGAAAATTCGTGCACCGTCACATCCGCATCGTCGCTCTCCGTCCAAGACGACGACTTCGTCACGCTTTGCGACTTTCGGTACGCCTCTTCCAACGCACCGTACGCAGGCAGCTTGCGCAGCTCATCCATCGCGCGAGCCGTGATCGATGCCGACGGTCGACGTGCAGCAGCCGCCGTGATCACCGGCAAATCCTGCGCTCGAGCAAAAAGTGCGTCCCGACAATCGCCGCTTGTCCCGACCAACTCGGCAACGAGAACGCGTCCACCCGAGCTCATGGACCAAGCCTCTTCAGCGATGCGTTCTTCCGACGCGGGCGGGGTCATGACGCCGTCGATCTCTTCGCCGCTCCAGCGTTCTCGCTCGCCGAAATGAGGCTCGACGCGCCCGAGGATGAAGGGCGAGCTGAGCGTACCGCGACAAACCTCACCGCTCGGGCCCACGAGAACCACCTCGCGGCCGATGTGACGCTTGATGAACTCCGGTAGCGCTGCTCGATCGACGTTGCGCCGCATGACGATGGGGCTCGCTTTGCCCACGAGGCTCGGCGCACCTTTTGCCCAGTGCGCTTCATCCGGCTCGGTCGAGAGCACGACGAGCGCTTCGCCTTGATCGACGACGACGTGTGCGAACGCGGCAGCGTCGATCTGCGCCGAAGAAGCGGTAGGTTTGTCCGCGGATGCTGGTGGGGCATCGTCGATGACGACGATGGGGGCCGCCGTGGCTTCATGAAGCTGCACGGGTGTTTGGGGCTTGGAGCAACCAAACGCGGAGACGGCGAGGGCGAAGAGAGCGGTGCGAGCGAACATGACGGCACGCCCTTCATGGAGCATGCCGATCCGGGATCAAAGTAAATGCGGCGGATTTCGATGCCCTGTGGCCGATGCGACGTGTCCCCCTATCCACGGACGTATCGCCGGCGCCACGGGTGCTTCATTCCGCGCCAGCCGGTGCGGGTGTTGGTGCGGGAACGGAAGCTTGCGTCTTGGGTCGCGCGTTCCACACGCGCGTGGCGAGAAAGAAACCAACGAGGGCCACGGGGATCATGGCGATCGGCCATATTTTCCAATTGGCCGGGTCTTTGTCAGCCGGTGCAGCGGGAAGAATGCGTGCGTAGAGCAGCGATTGAACACCGGTGCCGAGGTACACGAATCCATCGATGAAGCCCGTTGCCGTGCCCGCGTTTTTCTTGCCACCGAAATCGGCGCTCGCCGTGCCCGACAACATGCCGTGCACGCCGATGACGCATAACGACATGAATACGACGGACCAGCCGGTCATCACGGTGCCGAGCGTGAGAAGCGTGAGAAGCGACCCTACGAGAAGCCCGCCATATAGCACGGACGCGACGGGACCGCGCCTTGCGCTGAAAACGTGGTCGGAAATGAAGCCCGCGAAAACGCCGCCGAGAATACCTGCGACGCAAAGCAAGACGCCCCAGTTCGACGATACGAACCCCTCTTTGACGCCGGTCTTCGCGGCGAACACGAGGTACCATTGCATGACGGCATTGCGCAAAAATCCGCTGCAAAATTCGATTGCAACGATGATCCAAATGACCTTTTGGGAAAATAGTGTGCGCGCAACTTCGAGCACGCTTTGCCTTGGACCGGTGTCGCCGCTCGATGCATCGGCAGTGTCGAAATCAGGGAAACCTGCCTCGCTCGGCAAATCGCGAATGAGAAAACTATCGAGGATACAGAAGGCAATGAGCATTCCGG
This sequence comes from Polyangiaceae bacterium, assembly GCA_016715885.1. NCBI lineage: Bacteria > Pseudomonadati > Myxococcota > Polyangiales > Polyangiaceae > Polyangiaceae bacterium. The sequence continues at coordinate 33,417 of JADJXL010000012.1, read as the reverse complement.
CGGGTACGAGGAATGCGTTCGTCAAGCCCATTGATGAGGCAATCGCGCGGCTGCCATCGTATGCAAAATAAAGACCGAGCGATATCAAAATGCCGAAAACACCTCCGAGCATCCCACGTTCGCGCACGTGGAACCACGCCGCGTTGACCTTGACGATCGATACGGCGCCGAAACTTTGAAAGTACATGTTCGCCGTGTTGAGCGCCGTCATCGCAGTGATGACGGCGTCGTGGTCCATGCTCCCTGATTGCGCGCGCCCGATGATGTTTGCCATGAGCAAGTTCATGAGCGCCGAACCACCGGCAGAAATGAGCATCGTCGCGCGACCACCCCACCTATCCGCCAGGGGCCCATTGAGCAGAAACGCCACGCCATAGACGAACGAGCCGATACCACTGATGTCGCCAAATTCGGTCTTGCTCATCAGTCCGAGTTTGTCGAAGAGCGGAGCGTTGGCCGACAAGTTGTACCGCCCGAAGTAGAGCAGCGCGTAGGTCAAGCCGAGCGGGAACCAGTTCATGAAGCGACGCCGCTTGTACGCATCCGAATGACCGACGTCGATCTTCGGCAACCGAAGCATCACAACGCCGATCGCAACGAGCAGAAGCAGAATCGGGAGGAAGTTCTGGAGCCAGTTCGGCATGACGCGCGCATGTTACTCGACCGAGCATCGAGTGCCGAGAGCGAATGTTTGGACTGCGCAACGCGCCCCGACGCCTTGCATCCCGCTAGGTTCGCGATCAACTTGCCCACATGCCGATCGACGACGCGACCGCACTGCCGGATCTACCTACGGACCCGAGCGTCGTGCGTCGCGACAGGCTTCTGGGCGCGCTTTTTGCCCTCGACCCAGAGATGTCGCTTCTTCAACATCGTCCGGAATTTTCATTGCTCATATCGCCCAGCGCGCCGCCGCAGATCTTTCTTCTGCCTACGCGCGATCGCGATGCGCTGAAACGATTGCCGGAGATCGTCGCGGAGATCGTTCGAGTTGCAAGTACCGGCAACGTACCGACGCACGTGGTGGCCATCGGCGGTGGTCCCGCGGTCGTGCAAGCACTCCAGACGGGATCTCGCGGCGCGGCCAACGTGCGCTTCGGCTTTCATCACGTCGACGATGCGAGCCGTCTTGCACACGTTTCTGGGGACAAACTCGGCCTGCTCGAAGCGGCAGCCGAGCGCATCAAGCAAAGCGACGCGCCGTCCAACGAGCGGCTCCAGGAAGCTCTCGTACGAGGCCGATCGCTCGTGGAGCGCGACCATCAAGCCATGGTCAAACTCCGCGGACAAACCCCGATGACCATCGCGCTCATCGCAGCGTGCGGCGCGGTGGCGCTGTTCGCGATGATCACGGCGAGCTCGTCCGAGTACGCGAAGGTGGTCATGGGGATGGGCGCGACAAACGGTCCGCTCGTCCGTGGCGGTGAATGGTGGCGCCTCTACGCATCGACGTTCCTGCACTGGAGCGTGATGCACTTCATCATGAACATGCTGGCGCTCTTCAACTTGGGCATGCTGCTCGAGCCGGTCTTGGGTGCCCGCAGGTTCTTCATCCTGTACGGTTTGTCCGGGCTAGGTGGGGCGCTCGTCACGACGTACTTCTCCGACAACAAGATGAGCGCCGGTGCATCGGGGGCGATCTGGGGGCTCATGATGGCGGTCTTGGCCATCGTGGTGTTTCCTCGAGGGCTCTTGCCGCCGCTGCTCGTGGCGCGCTTGAAGTCGAGCGCATGGCGACCGTTGGTGCTCAATGTATTTTTGAGCTTCCTGCCGGGCATCGACGTACTCGCGCATTTTGGCGGCGGTTTCTTCGGGTTTGTCCTGATGATTTTGTTCTTGGGCGACGGGCTCGTGCCGGTCGATCAGCGTATGCCTGGAGCGAGCATCGAGACGACGCCGCGTCCGTGGCTATCGGCGGTCGCGGGGGTCATCGCGTTGGCGATGGCAGCGTCCGTTGGGATCGGGATGATGGCGGTGCGTGGGTGAGGACCATTTGACCTCCAACCATCTCACTCCCCGACAAACTCCGGATCCTCGATCGCCTCCGACGTGCATTCCGCAGGCGCCGTGACCGGATTGCATCGCGACGGCGTTCCGCCCGGCAAGTCGAACCAGTAAGCCATCCCGTCGACGGGCGCCGGGTAGTCCGTCGTCAAAAAGTGCACGCCGTTTGTCATGGCCGCATCGCGCGCCTCCTGCGTTCCATCGACGAACGTGCGCACGAGCATGTTCGCTGCGAGCGCCTCGGCGATGGCCGCCGCATCTCCCAGCGGGCTATTCAGAACCGCGATCGCTGCCCACGGATCCGTCGGCGACGCGTCCGCGAAGAGAATTCGTCCAGCCAAACCCGTGTGGTTCTTCGTGTAGAGCTGCCGGTTCGTCCCCGAATCATCCAGCGTGAACAGCACCTGCCCTCGCAGCTCGCCAAGCGTCGGCCAACCGTTTTTCTTCACGGCGTCCCGCAACGTCGCTTCGCTCCCCTGCAATTCGTCCGGCGTGAACAATCGATTGTCAGGCCAAACGCTACGTATTTCCTTGTGCATCGCCTCGAAATACGTTTCCGCCGAAACTTCGGGCACCGTGTCTTTCATTTCGATTTGCACCACCAGCGCATGATGAGCTCGGTGCGCATCCGACCATTTCTTCAGGACGGACAAACAGTCGGTGAATTTTCGACACGTGGTTTGCTCGTCGAGAATGGGCAAATGGTACACTTCGAAGATTTCGAGCGACGCATTGAAGCGTATGTCGAGCTCCACGTGCCGGACACCTTGCGCGCCGAGCTGCACGTCGAGCGGAGCGTGCGTGTAGTTCCAATCTTCGACGGTGTTGTCCTTGGTCTCGATATGGTAGCTGTTGTGCGTGGATTTGGTTTGCACGTGATGCAAACGAAGCACGTCGTCGAGCGGGTAATCGAACTTCGGCACGGGTTCGGGCTCGGGGGTTTTTCCGCTTCCCGTTTCACCTCCACAACCCAAAACCGAGAGTGCTGAAAGCAGCGCAAGCGATACGTAGCGTTTGAAGCGGAACACGAGAACACCTCCGACGTCCGAGCGTAGCGAAAGGCAGGGCTCGGTTGCGAGGCAGAATTTGTGAGCGGCGTGTGCGGACCGCTTGCTTTTTGAGCTGCATGAGGCCATGCCTCGATCGTTCGAGGAGGCTGTCATTTCCGCATCGTCCGTTCACGCAGAGAGACCGACCGTAGCCATCGTTGGCGCGGGCATCATCGGCCTTTCCATCGGCTTTCGGCTGGCGCTCGCAGGCTGCCGCGTAGACGTGTTCGATAGGGCCGATGCGGGGCGCGGAGCAACGCATGCCGCGGCCGGGATGCTCGCGGCTGGCGTGGAAGCCGAACCTGGCGAGCAGGTGCTCTTGCCGCTGTGTCTCGCAAGTCAAGCGATGTGGCCAGAGTTTGCCCAGGAACTGGAAGCCTCGAGCGGCGAGCAAGTGGATTTGCGTCTCGATGGAACGCTCGTGGTGGCGCTCAATCGTGACGATGTGGAAGCATTGCGCCACAGATACGATTTTCAGCGGAGCCTGGGGATTTCGATCGAATGGCTATCAGGCGCGGCAGCACGCGAGCGCGAACCGCATTTGCATCCACGCACGGCGGGGGCAATCTTTTCTGCAAAGGATGGTCAGGTCGACAATCGCAACGTCGCTTCGGCATTGAAAACAGCCTTTTTGCGCGCAGGTGGCCATTTGCATGAACACACGCCCGTCGCAGGAATCGACATCGAGGCGGGGCGAGCGCGGGGAGTCGTCATTGCGGAAAAGCTTCATTCGGCAGACATCGTCGTACTTGCCGCGGGCGCGTGGTCACGCATGCTCTCGGGTTTGCCCTCGTCAGCAATGCCTCCAGTTCGGCCGGTCAAAGGGCAAATGATTGCCGTGCGAATGAATCCCAAAGAGCCGCTCGTGCGTCACGTGATATGGGCGCCGAAGAGTTACTTGGTGCCGCGTTTCGATGGCCGGCTGCTCATTGGTGCGACCACGGAAGAAAAGGGGTTCGACGCGAGTTTGACGGCAGGCGGCGTCCTGGCGCTGCTCGAAGCGGCATGGCGTGCGCTCCCTGGAATCGAAGAGCTGGCGATTGATGAAATGTGGACGGGATTTCGTCCAGGAAGCCGCGATGACGCTCCGGTGCTCGGTCCGGTGCCCGGCATCGATGGTCTTTTGCTGGCGACCGGACATCATCGTAATGGCATTTTGCTCGCGCCGATCACCGCGAAAGCGATTGCGGATTTTGTTTTGATTGGAAAACTCGACGATCGCATCTCGAAATTTGGTATTGATCGTTTTACAAAAAGCCGGGAGACTTCATGATGCGACTCAATGGAAAACTCTTGACTTCCGCGCCCGAGCGCCTTGTCGATTTGCTTGCAGCGCAAGGTTTCCAGGTGGAAACGCGAGGCATCGCCGTAGCGATCAATGGTAGCGTCGTGCCAAGATCGAAGTGGGCAGAGACGGTGCTGTCAGGGGAAGACGACATCGAAATCGTCAAGATCATGCAAGGTGGTTGAAATGATGTCGAACGAAAAAACCAATGGTAAATCGAGTGATTCGTTGATCATTGCGGGCAGGTCGTTTTCGTCGCGCTTGTTTCTAGGATCTGCGGGGTATCCGAACCAAAATATTTTTCTCGATGCGTTCACGGCATCGGGGGCAGAAATCTTGACCGTATCGATTCGAAGGGCCGATCTGTCGGGTCATGCCGAATCGCTCTTCGACCTCGTTGCAGGTCGCGCGTTTCTTTTGCCAAACACTGCCGGCTGCGCCACCGTGAAAGACGCCGTATTGACCGCGGAGCTCGGTCGCGAAGCGCTCGAAACCGCTTGGGTGAAGCTCGAATTGATTGGCGATCGCGAAACGCTTCATCCGGATGTCGAGCAACTCTTGCGTGCGGCGGACGAGCTCGTGCGGAGTGGTTTTACCGTTTTGCCTTACTGTACGGATGATCCCATTGTGTGTCAGCGATTGGCCGATATCGGGTGTGCTGCGGTGATGCCGCTGGGTTCGCCGATTGGATCGGGTCTTGGCATTTTAAATCCGTACAACATTGAACGAATTTGCGCACGGTCGCCCGTCCCCGTCGTATTGGATGCGGGCGTAGGAACGGCATCCGACGCAGCGCTCGCCATGGAGCTCGGATGTGATGCGGTATTGCTGAACACGGCGGTGTCGCGCAGCAATGATCCCGTCAAAATGGCAACGGCGATGAAGTTTGCGGTCGAAGCCGGACGGCTGGCTCGCCTAGCGGGGCGAATTCCGAAGAAAACGCGCGCTGAAGCTTCGAGCCCCGAGCTTGGGCTGATTGGGACGTGACCATTTGAAATGCGTTCGGCTCGGCTTCCCGCACCGCTGCTATTGATTACGGACCGCTCACAAGCGCGCCGGCCGCTTACCCACGTGATTCAATCGGCGCTCGAGGGCGGGTGCCGTTGGGTGAGCTTGCGGGAAAAGGACATGTCGCCAAGCGAGCGATTGTCGCTCGTGAATGAGCTATTGCCCATCGTGCGTCAGCGCGGCGGCACGCTGCTCGTTCACGGCGATATACATGCAGCCATTCATTCGGACGGCGTGCATTTGCCCGCGGGTGCAAATGTCGCAGAGGCGCGCACGCACCTGGGAGAATCGGCAATCATTGGATTGTCCTGCCACACCCTCGAGGATGTCGCGGCATCGACCGGCGCTGATTATGTGACGCTCGGTCCGTTTGCCAGAACCGCGAGCAAACCGGGCCTCACGGCCGTGCTGAAGCCGGAGGTCCTACGAGAAGCGGCGCTGCTTGGGGTGCCTGTGTTTGCGCTGGGTGGCGTGGACGAGACAAACGTGGGTATGCTGAAGCGAGCGGGGGCGTCGGGATTTGCGGTGATGGGAGGCGTCATGCGAAGCGAGGATCCGGGGAACTACGTGAAACGGCTGATGGAGGCTTGGGATGCGGCATGAACCGGGAAAACCGACCAACCATCCTTGACCTCTGGCCCGTTGTTCCTCATGAAAAAGTCTGTTCAGGTTGCAGCTCATGAAAATCATCAAGTTTCAAGACGATAGGCAACGTCGGTACGTTTTTCCAAACCCTCCGGCACGAGTGGTCTCGCTCGTCCCGAGCGACACGTATTCCGTCATTCGTTTGGGTGCCAAAGACAAACTCGTCGGGCGCACGCGATTTTGCATCGCTCCCGAAGCGGACGTGAGCGACATCGAAATCGTCGGGGGCACGAAAGACGTCGACGTCGACCGCGTCATATCGCTCGAGCCGGATCTGGTGATCGCGAATCAGGAAGAAAATACGCGCTCGCAAATCGAAAAGCTCGATGCAGCGGGCATCTCCGTGCTGGTTTCGTTCCCCAAACGGTTTGCCGAAGGCATTTCTCATTTGGCTCGGCTCGCCATTGCGCTGGGCATTTCCGAAGAGCCCTCGGCGCGTGCGCTCGTCGCTACCGCGTATCGTGCGCATCGCGAAGCTGAACAGCACCGGCAAGATCACGCGCCCGTGCGCGCTTTCGTGCCCATTTGGATGGACCCGCTCATGACGGTGCATGAATCCACGTTCATCTCGGACACGCTCGATCTCGTTGGAGGTCAAAACATTTTCGCCGACCGGCCGCGACGTTATCCGCTTGCCGCGGACCTTGGAAAGGCCGCGCCGCTTCCGCCCGAACGCGTGGGCGATCGCGACACGCGTTACCCGCGCGTGACGCTGGACGAAGTCGTCGCGCGTCAGCCCGATGTGGTGATCCTGCCCGATGAACCTCACGCATTCACCGAGTCCGATGCGGACACGTTCCGAGCGCTCGATATTCCGGCTGCCAAAAACGGGCGCATTGTTTTCTGTGACGGCAAGGATCTCATGTGGTACGGCGCGCGCAGCATCGAAGGCATCGAACGGCTTCGGCGCCTCGTGCTCGGTGACGGTCCAAAAACCTGAATTAGGCTTTGCAAATCGGGGCCATTCGGGGTAATTCCGAGCGGCCGAAATGCTGCCAGGACGCGTGTCATGACTTGGAATCGTAAAAACGTCGAAAGCAAGGTCATCGAAGTCTTTACAAAACACCGACAGTCGCAGGTCGATGTCGAATTGTCGACGCGAATCGTCGCCGACCTCGGCATCGATTCGCTCGGCGTGATGGAAGTTCTCGCCGAGGTCGAGGACACGTATGGCCTCTTGATCCCCGACGAGGCGCTCAAGCAAATCGAAACCGTGGGTGATGTCATAACGGCCATCGTGGAGCGTCTTGGACAAGACGGAAGGCTGAGCGAATGAGCGGGCACGTGTCGCGCACCGTCGCACGCGCAATCGAGGATGCGGCGGCCGTAAGCAAAACGGGTTATCGATTCCTCGGGGAATCGCGGCAAGACGAGCGGTTTTATTCGTACGCGGACGTCGAGCGGGAGAGTGGGCGTTTTGCGGGAGCCATGCAGGCGCTCGGGCTGCGCAAAGGTGACCGGATTGCGCTGATCCTTCCTGACAATGCCGATTTCGTCTTTGCGTTTCTCGGTGCCGTGCGAGCAGGCATCGTGCCCGTGCCGATTTATCCGCCGACGGGGCTCGGAAAACTCGCGGGATATCTCGACAATACGCTGCACATCGTGGCGAAAAGCGGCGCGCGAATCCTGCTGACGAACAAAGAAGTGAAATTGCTGCTCGGGACGATTCAAGCCAAAGCCCCAGAGCTCGAGCAAGTCGTCGCAGTCGAAGACGTCCGCGTTTCCCATGAACGATTACGCCCGGTCGACGTCAGTCTGGATGACGTGTGCTTTTTGCAATTCACGAGCGGTTCGACGGCGCGTCCGAAGGGCGTGACGTTGACGCACGCGAATCTTGCGGCAAACGTGCGTTCGATCATGCAGCTCGGGCTCGCCGTGACGGATACGGTCGATTCAGGCGTTTCCTGGCTGCCGCTTTATCACGACATGGGCCTCATCGGGTTCGTCATTGCGCCCATTTACCACAAGAATGCGGTGACGTTTTTGCCTCCGCTCCTCTTTTTGAAGCGTCCGGCGAGGTGGCTCGAGGCGGTATCCCAATATCGAGGAACCATATCATTCGGGCCGAACTTTGCCTACGCCTTGTGCGTCAAACGCATCAAGGACGCGGAAATGAAAGGGCTCGACTTGTCTTCATGGCGCGTCGCAGGGTGCGGAGCGGAACCCATTCGAGCTGAAAACTTGCGGGCATTCGCGCAAAAATTTGCTCCCGTGGGGTTCGACGAAAAAGCGTTCGCGAGCTGTTATGGTTTGGCCGAAGCGACCTTGGCGGTATCGTTCAGCATTGGCCAAGGCGTCGTGACCGATGTCGTGGACGGTGAAAGGTTATGGTCCGAAGGGCGCGCAGAACCTGCCAAAGAGGACAGCGCTCGCGCATCGGCCGTGGTGCAATGCGGTCCGGCATTCGAGGGGCACGAGGTGTGTGTCTTCGCGCCCGATGATGCGGAGAGCGTAAAACCGCTCGGAGAACGCGAAATTGGAGAGATCCGCATTCGCGGGGCGAGCGTGATGCAAGGGTATCATGGCGATCCCGAGGCGACTCGACATGCATTCGCCGGGGGCTATTTGCGTACGGGTGACCTTGGGTATCTCGCGGACGGGAAAATCTACGTTTGCGGGCGATCCAAAGAAGTCATCATCGTCAATGGCCGCAACTACTATCCGCAAGACATCGAATGGGAAGCGAGTCAAGTGGATGGCATTCGCAAAGGTAACGTCATTGCGTTCGGTACGATGACGGGTCCCGGCGATCGAGAACGCGTGGTCGTGGCATTCGAAACGGGCGTGACGGACGAAAAAGAACAGCAAAAGCTCGTCGCGAAAGCACGCGAAGCGATTCAACAAGCGGTGGGTTTGACCGTGGACGACATCGTGCCGCTTGCGCCGGGCGTTTTGCCAAAAACGTCGAGCGGCAAGTTGCAACGCGGAAAAACGCGCGAATTGTACGAATCGGGCGAGCTCACCCGGCGAACGAGCGCGCGTGAAGTGGACAAACTGGACCTAGCCAAGGAATTTGCGAAGAGCCAGCTTGGCTATTTTCGGCATCGGTTGTTTGGAAAAACGGACGATTGAAGGGCGGCCTTAAAATCCCCCCTCCAGCGCCAACCCCGGAACCGTGATCGGCCCAAGCGTCCGCGGCTGACAAATACCTTCTTTGCACGTCACGTCGAAGACTTCTTTGCTGAGCGTCGCGTTCTGAATGTCGAATATCAGCCCAATGAAGCCGGTCTTTCCCACCGTCCAGCGCCGTGAAACACGCACGTCGAGCCTGTAAAACGGGCGCGTGCGCTGCGGATCCGAATTCGGAGGACGGCCCGTGCCTGCTTCTTCGGCAGGAAATCCGCTATAAAATACATGCCTGACGCCTCCACGCCAATGCTTGGTGAATTCATACAATATCGCCACGTGCGCCACGTGCGTGCGATCCACCGCGGAGGGTATCGTCACGCCATTCGAAGACGTGCGCGTCGAACGCGAAAGCGTGTACGATGCAATGAAGAGCATGTCTTTGCGTAATGCACCGCGAGCGTTCAATTCGAGACCATACGCATCACCCGTGCTGCGCGACAAAAAGCGTTCGGGCCCGAGGGTCGTGCCGCGATCGGTCCCAATCGGATCGGTCATGTTGAACGTGACTTGGCGAAATACGCTCGCACCCAGCTCGATGGGAACGGGAAACAACTTGACTTCGGCCCCGAAGCTCGATTGAAAGCTTCTTTGCAATCCCCCCGTAATACCTGCAATTTGCAGCGCCGGCAACGGGGCAAACCCAGGCAATTGCGACGCCAGGCCAATGGTCGGCACGAGTTTTACTCGGTCACCCACGCCAAAACGGCCTACGATTTTCGGGTCGATCGCGGTCGCATCGTTGCCCATCGATCGATAATGATCGATGCGCAATCCGGGCGTGATCGTCGAGCTTTCATTCAGCACGATCAAAGCATCGGTCCAGGCGCCAGCAACAAAATCCCAGCGGCTCGGAAAAAGAGCACGAAATGCTTCATCGAGCTGCGAGAGCGCCAGCGGTTTGTCCAAGCAAGATGCATCCCCGGCTGGACACGGCTCGTGATGCACCATGTCGTAACGATCCACCATGACGTCAATGCCCGCGCGCAGGAGGGCCTTGCCGTGACCCATGGGCTTTGCAAATCGCAGGCGAGCGCCAATTTTGTAGTTCGTCGCGCGCTCGACGCCCACATCGCGTGAGCGGTCGAGGCCCAGGGTCACGGCAGCTCGCAGTTTGCCCCCGGAATCGAAATCGTGATCGTAACGCAGGTCGAGCCTGTGAAAATCCGCATTGAGGAGCGTGTCGCGTTCGTCAGTTTCTCCTGTCGTTGCGGCGAGTTTGTCCCACGCTCCAAATGCAAGCGCCGAAAATTTTCCGCGTGATCCAATTCGATGCGTAAATCGAGCTTGATAATCAGCGTATCCAAAATCGACGTTTTTCACGAGCGCCGAAATGAGGTGCGCTCCGGCCGAATAATGGCCTCCCACGAGCACCGTCGCATCTTCCGACACGGGACCTTGAACGACGCCGCCGATGTCCACGAATCGAAACATCCCTTCGCCTCGCCATTGTGTTGGTAATGGCGCAGGTTCGGCGTCGACGGCTGCTCCTGCGAGGCGCCCGATATCGGCCGGATATGGCCCCATGTGCAAATTCACGCGAGAAACGAGCGGCGCTGGAATGACGCTCGGTCCCGCACCCGCATGAAATAGAAGCGGAACGCGAATGCCGTCGTAATAATATCCAATGTTTCCCGGAGGCGCTCCGCGAATGTAAAAATAGGGCAAACCGCTCGCCGTGGGCGTGACGCCAGGCTGCAATTCGATCGCTCGATAAGGATCTCCGAGCACCCCGGGCATTTCGCGAATGTCACGCCGCTTCAGCGCTACCGATCCAGCAGGGGCCTTGTCGCCCTCGACGGTCACTTCGATGGGCTCGGGGGGCGGCGGTGGTGGCGCCGGCGTTTCGACTGGAGGAGACGCTGCGGGCTCTTCGGGCGGCGCAGGTTGAGCATTCGCCGCGGATGACCGAAATGCGATCGCCAGCATTGCGGCTTTCAGGAGCCGTTTCTCGCGCGTCCATCGTCCGGCCGCCATGGGTGCAGCGATGGCATGGCGAGCAGGCCGATGCAACGGCCGAACGGTGCGCAGTCGATGCATCGGCGGCAAGCAGTCCGCGAGCATCGACACGCCCTGGCACTCGAGCCCGAGACCTTCTACGTTTGGGGCACGATGACGGACATGGAGCGCACGCACATCGACCCGAATCTCGACCTCGAAGCGGAGATTCGGAGGCTCAAGCGAGAGCGGAACGCTGTTTTGCTCGCGCACTACTACCAAGAGGGCGACATCCAGGATCTTGCGGATTTCCTTGGAGATTCGTTGCAGCTCGCGCAGCAGGCGAAGAAGACGACGGCCGACGTCATCTTGTTTGCGGGTGTTCACTTCATGGCCGAAACGGCGAAGATTCTGAATCCCGATCGCGTCGTGGTCGTGCCCGATCTCGAAGCCGGATGCTCGCTGGCCGATGGTTGTCCTGCCGATCGTTTTCGCGCGTGGCGCGCCAAATACCCCGATGCCGTGGCCATCACGTACATCAACTGCAGCGCCGACGTGAAAGCCGAAAGCGACTACATTTGCACTTCGTCGAACGCCGAGAAGATTGTCCGGGCCGTACCCGCGGACAAAGAAATTTTATTTGCGCCCGACAAGAACCTCGGCCGATGGCTCATCCAAAAGACCGGGCGACAGATGCGTCTGTGGCAAGGTAGCTGCGTCGTGCACGAAACGTTCAGCTTGCGCAAGATCGTCGGTCTGCGGGAGCGACATCCGGAGGCCAAACTCATCGCGCATCCCGAGTGCGAAGAGCCGATTTTGAAGATGGCCGACTTCATTGGCTCGACGACGGCGCTTTTGAAATACACGACGACCGATGATGCAAGCTCGTACATCGTGGCGACCGAGAGCGGCATCATTCATCAGATGCGCAAAGCATCCCCGCACAAGACGTTCATCGAAGGGCCGCCCGAGAAAAACTGCGCATGCAACGAGTGCCCGTTCATGCGGCTCAACACGCTCGAGAAGGTATATCTCGCGCTGCGCGATCTGACGCCGCGGATCGAGATGTCGCAGACGCTGCGCGAGCGCGCGCGTGTGCCGATCGATCGGATGCTCGCGCTATCCTAAAGCGACGAACACGTCGCCGACTCGACGACGAAGCGCCGAACGAGCGAGCGTACTGCGCCTGGATCGAACGGTTTTTCCAAGAGCTCGTTCGATATGCGTTCAAAAAATCGTCGCGTATCGCTGGCGAACGTTGCGCCCGTGCAGAAAACGATGCGACTCGTCATCTCGGGAGCAAGCGTGCGGAGCTTCTCGTAAAAGTCGATCCCGCTCATGCCGGGCATTCGCACATCGCACAGAATCACGTCGAAACAATGGCCAGCTTCGACGAGCGAGAGCGCATCGGGCACGCTCATGACAGCCATGACGTCATGCTCGGTCCTGAGAAGGCGCCTCAGTGCCGCCACGATGAACGCTTCGTCATCGATGAGCAGAACTCGCCCGCGTCGTGCTGCATCCGAATCAACCACTCGAAGAGCCTTCCAAGATCCATAGTCCTCCCCCATCGTCGCCACGAGTGCAAGGCGTGACGCATCAAAAAATAGCGTTCAAAAGCGTCGAAATGATGACGCTTGGTCCAAATGTACGAACACTTGGTCACTCACGAAACGACCAATTCACGCTTCCGAATGACCAATGTGGCGGCGAATGGCGTCGGCAACTTCCAGCCGATCGAATAATCGCTCGACGTAATCGAGTCGATCCGTTTCGATGACGAGCGTCGGGGACAAGTCGTACCGGGCGTGCCATTGCTCGTAGAGTTTGTCGAGGGCTGCGAGGTAGGTGCGAGGTACTTTGCGTTCGAATTCACGACCTCGCTCGCGGATTCTGCGAACGAGGGTTTTCAGCGGGCAGCGCAAATAAATCATGAGATCCGGGGGCCGAATTTCTTCACGGAGAGTGCGATAAAGGTCTTGGTACATGGTCCAATCGCGATCGTCGATGTACCCGGCTTGATGCAAATGCGCGGCGAAGATCTCCGCGTCTTCATACAGCGTCCGATCTTGCACGATGGGCCGCGAATCCTGAGACGCCCGGATGAGCACGTCGCGATGAATACGAAATCGGCGGACGAGGAAAAAGAGCTGCGAGCTCATGGCCCACCGAGGCATGTCGGCGTAAAAGTCCGACAAATACGGGTTGTCTTCGTTCGGCTCGAAGAACGGAACCATTCCGAATTGCTGTTCGAGCCACTTGACGAGGCTCGATTTACCGGCGCCCATATTTCCCGCAACGGCAATGATGCGTGGACGCGTCGCCTTCGGACCGTGTTGCAACCGAGACATCACACTCCTTCAGAGCACCAAGGCAAGTCCGAGGGTTTGCACGAAACTCGCAGTTATCGAGGGAAATGCCGCGACGGGCGTACGGCGTCCGAGTGCATCGATCGCTTGACCATTACGGAGTGCGGTACCTCGTTGCGCCACATGAAAGGCCGCCGTCGCTTCGAATTCGACGGACAACCAATTCTTCACCACTTCAATCGACGTGCCGATACCCATTGGAAACTCGACGAACGAAAACACTCGCTCACGAACTTGAAACGACCCTGCAGAGCTTGCGACATCGAAGCGCCCGGTTTCGAGACGCCCCCATCCTGCGCCTACGGTGAGCCAGGTTCGAGCTCGCGGTCCAAGCGGCAACGTGGGGGACAAACGCAGACCGAACGAGTAACTCGTCATGGGAATTGGGCCGGGATCACCGGGCAGCCCCAAAGCCCCAGCGGACGGATCCAATTCGCTCGAAGCTCGCACGACATACAGATTCGCGCGCAAGTAACGCACGATGTCCACTCGAGCGGACAAACCCACGCCCAAAGCGGACGGATAACGCACCAGCGATTCGCCGTCGGTTTGTCCTTCTGCAACTCGATGCACGAGCGCCACGGCGGCGCCGAAGTCGACATGCCGGCTTTCGGGCTTGGCGCTCGGCTCGAGCGGCGGAAGTGGAGCGGGCCTTGGCGGCGCCGCGGGAGCTTCCGATGACTGCTCTTCTGCGCTCGCAACTGTGGGCATGGCCAAGGCCAAGCAGAACGAAGCGCCGAGCGTGATGACGCCCCGCATCGAGCTCGTTCCGAGGCACGTCATTCGCACACGCATCTGAGGGTGTTGTAGCAAAGTTCGGGCAAGCCGGTCGATCGAGCAAACACATGGGGACCAAGTGCGTGTGGATTCGTGACAAGTGCCGGCTTTTGCGGCACACTTCGCCCGCCATGCAAACGTTCCGAAAAATCTTCGTTCTCGCCTCGTTCACTCTTGCCTTGGCAGCGTGCGCCAAGTCCGAAGCACCGGCGCCCGAAGCTACGCCGCCAGCGGTCGCGCCCGCACCGACCACGCTGGAGCCGAAAGCCGCGACGGCAGAAGCCATCAAGCCTTTGCAGCAGAAAAAGTATGGCCAACCGGTGACGGAGGCCAAAGCCACGACGTTGACCGATCTGGTCAAGGAGCCGACGAAGTTTGCGGATCAAACCGTGCGCACCGAAGGTGTCGTATCGGCTGTGTGCAAGTCGATGGGTTGCTGGATGGAGATTGCCGATTCGTCGGGACAAGCGCACATCAAGATGGCCGGACACAGCTTCTTCGTGCCCCGTGATGCGCACGGACATCGCGCCGTCGTGCAAGGCAAAGTTCTGTCGCCGTCCGCAGACAAGGGCATGTGCGGTGCCGATGATGGTTGCGGTCAGGGATCGAGCGCCAAGCTGGCGAAGGTCGAAATCGAAGCGACGGGTATCGAGTTCGTCGATTGAAATGGTTCTTGGTCGAGGGGGCGCGTTGGATGACGCCCCCTCACCATTGACTCATTTCGCTTCGGAAAGTGCGCGGCTGACGACCTTCTTGAACTTCGAGAGCGGCTGCGCGCCCGAGATGTAATACCCGTTGATGACAAATGCGGGCGTTCCCGAGATCTTCGCGGCTTCGGCAATCTTTTTGTCAGTAGCAATCAGATCCTTGTACGTCTGACCATCGATTGCGGCACCAACCTTTTGCACGTCGAGACCCAGCGACGCAGCCGTTTTTTCAATCCCCGCCCGATCGAGCTGCGACTGATCCTTGAAAAACGCATCGTGCATCTGCCAGAAACCTTCGGCGCCCTTTTGCTTCCATGCTTCCATGGCCGCGAGCGCCGCGGGCATCGCATTCGAGTGGAACGGCAAGGGCATGTTGCGCCAAACGAACCGAATTTTGCCGGGGAAAGCGGCTTCCAGGTCGACCATGGTTTCCGCCGCGCGTTTGCAGAACGGGCATTCGAAATCCGAAAAAATCTGCACGGTGACTTTGGCATTGGCCGGCCCGCGGGTCGGTTGATCCCTCGACGGCGCGGGAATGGTCACCTTTTCATACACGATGACTTTGCCGCCCTTGATGATCGCATCGTAGACCTTGGCCGCTGAAGTGCCTTTTTTGATGAGTCCTTCGGCGTGTTTGATTTCGTCGTCGATGATTTCCTTGAATTTCTCCGGCTGCTGCGCTCCGACGATGCGCCGACCATTGATGAAAAACTGCGGTGTGCCCGTTGCCTCGATGTCTTCGGCCAAGTTTTGATCTCGCTCGATGAGGGCCACATGCTTGCGGCTTCTCACGGCATCCATGACCTTTTTCACGTCGAGCCCGAGGGTCGTGGCAATGGCTTCCAAGTCCGCATCTTCGAGCTTGCCATTGGCAGCATAAAGCATGTCGTGCGCTTTCCAGAAGGCCGCGTCGCCTTTCTGCGTGCGGGCTTCGAGCGCCAAATGCGCCGCCGCTTCGGCTCGCGTGTGGAATGCAAGCGGATTGCTTTTGTAAACGATACGGAGTTTGTCCCCATATTCACGCGCCAAGGCGTCGACCGTCCCCGAAGCGCGAACGCAAAATGGGCACTGGAAATCCGAAAACATGACCATCGTGACGGGGGCCGTGGTTTTCCCACGCACGGGTGAACCATCAATGGGCACTTTCCAAACCGTCGTCGTGTCCTCGGCAGGACGCGATGGCGAAGCTCCCGGTCTGTCCGCAGGCTTTTGGTAATTTTGAGCAGAAAGGACCGCGTATACACGCGCCGGCGACGTACCAGCCGCCAACGTCTTTCTCGCTGCCGCCACTTGTTCGTCGATGATCGCTCGAAATTTCTCCACGGGCTGCGCGCCGCTCAGGAGCACCCCATTGATGAAAAATGCCGGTGTTCCACGAACGCCGATGAGATTCGCCAAAGCAATGTCGTCCTCGATCTTTTTCGTCACCGCTCCTTTGGCAATGACGGCGTCGATGTCTTGACGCGAAAGCCCTCTCGGAAGCGATCCATCAATCACGTGTGAATCGAGGCGATGTGAAAAAAGCGCGTCGTGATATGCCCAAAACCACGCCGATCCGCGAAGCGCGTGCACGGCCATGGCCGCTTCGGCAGCCGGACGAGCATTCTTGTGAAATGCAAGGGGATAGTTTTTCCAAACAACCCTTAGCTGATCTTTACCGTAAATTCGCTTCAGCTCGTCGAGCGTGCCGAGCGCGCGCGCACAAAAGGGGCATTCGAGATCGGAAAACACGACAATCGTGACGAGCGCTTTCGGGCTTCCCCAACTGGGATCGGCCGCGGTCACCGGAATGGGACTCTGCGCGCCAAAGCCTGCATCGACTTCGTCGCCGCCGGTCCATGGGCCAAGCTGGGCAGGAACGACAGGAGGAGGAGGCGGGGCGAGCGCATCGTCGTGAGCGCCGCCCATCACGATCTCACCGGCAACCCCGTCGCCTCCTGCCGCTCGAGCTCCGCGCGGCGCACCGGCCTTTTGTGCAGCAACGGGTGCGCCCTCGTCATTCGCAGCGCCAGGGCCGCCCGTTGCAACGACCAAGTTCTTGTCCGTCGGGCTTGCGGCGCTTTCTTCCGCGCCTTGCAGGTTGGGCGACGGGGACGGAGATCCGGCGCAAGCAACCGCGCTCATCATTGTCGTGACAAACCCGAGACGAAGAACTTTCGAACGCATGCGCGGCACGATAGCAGGAATGCGGACGAGTGTCGGTCGATGGCCCGGAAGAATTCCTGCACCGCGCTCCGTCTTGGTCAATGCGAATGAGCGCAAACGTTCGTGCGGGTGGCGTGCTTCTCCTATACTCGGAGACGGAGCAATCGCATGGTGAAGAGCAAAACGGAAAACGAAAGCACCGCCCTTCCAGAACCGACGATATGGGCGCGGGCCGTCTTGCTCGGCACAGCGGTTTTGGGCGCAGCGATGAATGATCGGTCGCTGAATGCCAAAAACGTCGAGCTCTTCGGGCGCAAAGTTCGCGAAGCCGTGCAGCCAATGGGTCCGGTGGCATGGGCTGTGATGCAGGCGCTAGAAACGCGTGTGAAAGCCGTCGGAGGAAACCTCGAGTGCGATCGGCTGCGTACGGCTCGGAGTGCCAATGCACTTTGTGAATCGCTCGCAAACGCGTCGGCGCTGGAGATCGTCGACAAGCTGGCAAACGCGCGACTCGAAACGAGCTCGTCGGCTGTGCAGTCGAGCCTCGCGACCGCGGCGGAATCGCTCGGCACGCTCGAAGACGCGACCGTGGTGAACACCCTACGGCGGCTCGTGCAGATGGAGCGAGGTGATCTTTCGGCTTCGAAGTATCTGCGCGAAGCACGTGCGATCCTGCATCAGGACGAAATGCGTCGATCGCTGCCGCTCGAGCTGCGCATGGTGGTGGGCGCGGCGCAGGCGTACTTGTCGACGGGCAAGCAGAGCATCGTCGGCGCATCGGCGTTCGACACGGGGCAGGACTACGACTTCGGCACGCCTGCGCCGCAAGCGGGTCTCACGAAGGTCGTGGCGCCGATCGACGTGGTCATCGAGTCCAAGCGAGGCAGCTCGCCGCCGCCGAGTCAGCCGCGTCCGAAGAAAGAGACATCCAAGAAAACGACGGAGCTGAAAACGCTCGCCTCGGAGGATTTGCCCGTCCTCACGCGGGTCAACGTGGAGCGACGAGCAACGGGGCTCGATCGCGCAAGCGCTCGCGCGATGCTGGATGAGGCCTACAAGGAAGCGTTGGACAAACTCGACGCGACGAGCACACCGATGCTCGTCAGCGTGACGCTCACGCTGGATGTGACGGGTGACGAGTGAGGATGTGCACCCGTAGACGTCACGCCAATCATTCGAGCGCGTAATATTTCACGGGTTCGTCCCGGAGCCACGTGCGTTGCCTTCGAGCAAACACGCGCGTCGCTCGCACGATCGCTTCGACGAGTTCGTCTTTCTGTAACTGCCCCTCGACGTGGGCACGCACTTCCTTGTACCCCACCGATCCCATCGCTCGCGTGGACGCATGCCCTTTCGCAAGCAGCCCGCGCACCTCTTCGATCCAGCCTTGTTCGAGCCATCGCACGACGCGCGCTCGAATCCGCGCGTCCTGCTCTTCGCGCGACACCGCGACCCCGACAAACCTTGCCCGATACCGTTCGTCCTGAAAACCATGCTCGGCAAACCATTCGCTCTGCCGCTTGCCCGATAGCTCGTACACTTCGAGCGCTCGACTGACGCGAACGAAGTCGTTTGGGGCCAAACGATTGGCGCTCTCCGGATCGACCTTGGCAAGCTCTGCATGCAGCGCGCCGCGCCCGGATGCTTCGACGAACGCTGCATGTCTCGCGCGGATTTCAGGACTCGCAGGAGGCGCCGCCATGAGCCCTCGAACGAGAGCCTTCACCCAGAGATACGTCCCTCCGACGACGATGGGCACAAGACCACGCTTTCGTACGTCCGCGATGGCTCGATCCGCCATTTCGGCATAGGTGTGCGCATCGATCGGGGCGAATGGATCCGCTACGGACACGAGGTGATGCGCGACGCGCGCTTGTTCTTCCGCGGTGGGTTTGCCCGAGCCGATGTCGTAGTCGCGGTAGATCTGCACGCTGTCGGCGCCGATGATTTCACCCCCGAACATCTCGGCGAGACGGATCCCCAGCTCGGTTTTTCCTGTGGCCGTAGGACCAACGACGACCAAGAGCTCGTCTTCGTTCGGCCGCTCGATTTGCCGCCAGGACGGCGGAGGAGCGCTGTTTTGGGGTGCATTCATGTGCATCGCGACGGACGGAAGGCGTGATGTAGCAGCATCACCACGCCATCGCGACCGCGAGCACCGCTTGGATGCACGAAGAACCTCCCTCGAGCGCGTCGTTTGCGCTAGGGTGCGCGCCTCATGTCCGACACTCGCGACTTGCTCCTCGAGATCGGCTGCGAAGAGCTGCCGGCTTCTTTCGTCGAGGCTGCGCTGCGTGCGCTGCCCGAGCTCGTACACAAAAAACTCGCGGATCTCCGGCTTGCGCATGGGACCATCCGAGCGCTTGGCACGCCCAGGCGCCTTTCCGTGGTCGTTGCGCACGTGGCCGAGCGTCAACCGGATCTCGAAGAGGAAGTGACGGGTCCGCCCGTAAAAGCAGCGTTCAAAGAAGGTGTTCCGACGAAGGCCGCCGAAGCGTTTGCCTCGAAGATCGGCTGCTCGGTTGCCGACTTGCGCCGCGTCGAAACGCCCAAAGGCGAGTACCTCGTGGGCACGCGGCGCGAAGCAGGACAGAGCGCGGCGGCGCTTTTGCCCGATGCGCTGCGCGCGATCATCACGGCGATTCCGTTTCGCAAGTCGATGCGTTGGGGCTCCGGCGAGTTTGCCTTCGGACGGCCGATTCATTGGATCGTCGCGCTCTTTGGCCGCGACGTGATCGACGTCGACGTAGCGGGCGTGAAGAGCGGGCGCACGTCACGTGGACACAGATTCCTTGCACCTGAAACGATTTCGTTTGCCGACGCCGATTCCTACGTCGAAACGCTTCGCAAAGCGCATGTGCTCGTCGACCCAGCAGAACGCGCACGCGTGATGCACGAAAGGCTCGTCGAAGGCGCAAAAGCCGCCGGCGGAACGCTCATCGAGGACGACTTTTTGATTGGGGAAAACCTTTCGCTCGTGGAGGAACCTCACGTCATCGTCGGTGGTTATGCGAATGAATTCCTCGAACTGCCCGAGCGAGTCATCGTCGCAGTGGCCAAGGGGCATCAACGTTACTTCTGCGTGCGAGGTGCCGATGGGAAGCTTTTGCCGCGGTACTTATCGGTCGTGAACACGGCGCTCGCGCCGGAAAACATTCGCCGCGGCAACGATTGCACGATGCGTGCGCGCCTTTCTGATGCGCGCTTTTTCTATCGCGAAGACGTGGCCATTCCGCTCGCCGACAGGCGACAGAAGCTCGGAGGGATCGTCTTTCAAAAACGTCTCGGCACGATGCTGGGCAAAGCTACGCGCATCGAGCGCCTTGCGCGCGAGATTGGTCTTTTGCTTTCGCTCCCCGAACCGACACTCATGGCATCGGCATCGGGAGCGCATCTTGCCAAATGCGATCTCGTGTCGCTGATGGTCGGCGAATTCCCGGAGCTCGAAGGAGAAATGGGCCGCGCGTACGCGCTCGCGCAAGGCGTGAGTGCGGACGTGGCGGATGTGATTCGCGAGCACTACCAGCCGAAGGGTGCGCAGGATGCGACGCCGAAATCGGATGCGGGTGCGCTCGTTTCGATCGCCGACAGGCTCGACACGATCGTGGGTTGTTTCGCGATTGGTCTGACGCCCACGGGAGCGGCGGATCCTTACGGTTTGCGGCGTGCGTGCATTGGCATCTTGCGCGTGATGTTCGATCGCGGCTTCGATCTGCGCCTCTCCGATGCCATCCGGGCAGCGTATGACGGGTATGGCGG
The DNA here is from genome assembly GCA_016715885.1 of Polyangiaceae bacterium. NCBI lineage: Bacteria > Pseudomonadati > Myxococcota > Polyangiales > Polyangiaceae > Polyangiaceae bacterium. Next base: position 12,605 of record JADJXL010000012.1, on the reverse strand, counting down.
CGTGACGCTAGATCTCGGGCCCGCGGAGCTTATGGACAAGCTCGGCGACTTTTTCACGGAGCGTTTGCGCGGGTTACTGACGGACAAACTTCCGCAAGATGCCGTTGCGGCAAGCCTTGCGGTGGCCTTCGAAAGGCCGCTCGATGCGCGCGCGCGGGCAAGCGCGCTGGCGGAGCTCGATGCAGCCACGCGTGCGAGCGTGGGCGAGGTGTTCAAGCGCGCGACGAACATTGCGGAGAATGCGCCGGCCGGAGAACCCGTTGCTCCGCGCGCGGAGGATCACGTGAGCGAGCGGATCGTATACGACGGATACGTGAAGCTGCGCGCGACGCTGGTCGATTTGCGTCGAGCTGGTGATTACGGGGCCGCGCTTCGCGAAGTGGCTCGGTTTGCGCCGCTTTTGCACCAATACTTCTTGGACGTGTACGTCATGACGGACGATTTGCCCGTGCGGGAAAATCGGCTGCGTCTCATGCGAGCCATTTCCGAGATGTGCTCGACGCTCGCCCGGTTCGACTTGCTCGGCGAGCGGTAATGATACCGGGCCTCGAGTTGAACGCTCGCTTCGCGGGCGTAAGACGCCCGCTGCGCGAGGCCAGTTTGCGATGGGGGGCTCGCAGGCGGCTCTTTGAGTCTTTTGGGGCTACGCCCCAAAAGACGAGCCGACTGCTCTGCCCCCCATACCCCCCGATAGAACCTTGTTTCAAACTGCTCGGAACTCTAGGTTCTCTGCGGAGAACCGTTATCCGCACATGACTCCCGCGCTCGCACGCCTTGGCTATTCGCCCTATTTTGCTGGCCACTTTTTGGTGCACGAGGGGCCGCATCGGGCCGTTGCGCGTGTGATTACGGAACATCGTGGAGCGTACGAAATCCAGGGTGAAACCGTGTCGAGCATGGCGGTGCTTTCGGGCAAACTCCGCCACGAAGCGCAGAGTCCGATTGACTTTCCTGCCGTCGGCGATTGGGTCGTCGTGGACGATCAGCCCGATACGGACGGCCATGCAATCGTGCAAGCGCTGCTTCCGCGGCGTACGGCATTCATTCGGAGGGCGGCGGGGACCGGGGACAAACCGCAGGTCGTCGCAGCCAACATCGACTTTGCATTTCTCGTGAGCTCGCTCAATCGTGATTTCAATCCACGGAGGCTCGAGCGATACTTGGCAATCACGCGCGAAAGTGGCGCCGAGCCCATCATTTTGCTCACGAAAGCCGACTTGGGTGACCCGAAACCGGCATTGGAATGGATTTCGGCAAATGCTGCGGACGTGGCGGTGCACGTATCGAGTGCCGTGACGGGCGAAGGGATCGACACGATTCGAGGATATTTGCGCGAGGGCATGACGGGCGTGCTGCTCGGTTCGTCCGGCGTGGGCAAATCGACGCTGATCAATCGATTGATTGGTGAAGAAAGGCTAGCGACGTCGGCCATATCGGCTGGAACGGACAAGGGCCGGCACACGACGACGCGTCGGGAGCTCATTGTATTGCCTGCGGGTGGGATCTTGATCGATACGCCGGGAATGCGTGAAATTGGAGTTTGGGCAGGAGGTGGATCGGGTTTGGCGGAGGCGTTCGAAGACATCGCAGCGCTCGCTGCCAATTGCCGATTTTCGGATTGTGGACACGACAAAGAACCGGGATGCGCCGTACGCGAGGCAGTAACGCAAAAAACGCTCGCGCCGGAACGATTGGAGAGTTTTTTGCGATTACGCGCCGAAGGTCAGCGACTCGAAATCATGTCCAATACGCGACTGCGCAGTGACGAAGCGCGTAAAAATCGATGGATGGGGAAGGCGGCGAAGGCGCAATCGAAGCTCAAGCGGGGGTGACGAATTGCCGCCCCAGTTTGGATCGTCGACTCAATGGCGTCTAATTCGCCGCAGCCCCTGTTTGTGACGCCGAATTCGCATGCCTTATCGGCACTGCGTACGCGTCGTGCCCACGCGCATAAACGTCGACGAAGGCCTCACCAACCGGAAGCAGTAGCAACATGTTGGGAGAAAGCCAGCCGATGATCTCTAGAATATTTTTGTCGAGCTGAGGCAAGCTTTCCATCTTGAAGATTGGCTGATGGTGTGAAATGCGATTACGCAGCTTGCGGATATCTTGCAGCTTCCCTGCGATATTGGCACGCGTTCTATATTTTTTCGGAACATTGGGAAATGCTTTGACAAAGTGGGCTTTCCTATGCCAGATTTGCGTTGTATTCGGCTGTAGCGTCAGCCCTAATCCAAAACTCAATTCGCTACCACGCGATAGGCTCTTCAGGCTTGCTGCGTCCCTGCAGCTGCGCCACTTTCTGAACCGCTCCTTCTCTATGTCGCGTAAGGTACTGAATCCTCGTACCAACGGCTTTGAATCGTATCCGGCGATGACTTTGAAATATGGCCATGTCACTTCGACAATCCTATGCTTGGATAGAAGGATTGACCAAGAGCAAGGTTCCAGCGATAACGGGCAAGCACGACCTCATCCGACTCATCCCCCAGACGGTATGTCTCAAGTCGCTTGTCGGAGAGCGCGCTTCTTACTGCCGTCAGAGAAACCCCTTGCGTGATGCCTTCTGCTGCCATACGGATTCATACTGTCCCCGGGTACCCCTCTCCCCGCTCGCAAGGGTTGGTGATGGGCCTGGGGTTTGTCGGCGAGCGTCTCCGCATTAGCGGACACTCGTGTTTTGCCAAGAATAGACGGCCTGACTCCTGACAGAATGCCTCTTGCTTCTGCGCCTCGAAAAGCGCGACCATACCGTCCATGCACATTGCTTTCGTGGTGCACGTCGTCAAAGGTCTCGATCCCGAAGAACTGCTCTCCGACGAGACCAAGCGCGAGACGCAAGCCGTCCTGATGTCGATGGAAGATGCGGCAAAGATGGGATTCTCCGCATCCGGCGTTCAAGTCAAACCCGGACAAGAAGCCTGCCTCATCGTCGTTGCAAAGCGCGACGCGCCCTGGATTGCACGAGCTCTCGAACAACACGACAAGGTCGCGGGCTTTCAACAAGTCGACGTGAACATCGGCTGAAGCGTCAGCGCTTCCGCTCAATCACCCGCGTATACACCTCACGCTTGCTGCGTCCCGACACGAGCGCCACTTCATCCGCCACGTCCCGCGGACGCCGACCTCGTCCAAGCTCCGCATCGATCAGCCGATCCATTTCCTCGTCGCTCATCACCGGCGTGTCCACATTTTGCCGCGGCCCGAGCACGATCGTCACTTCGCCCAACATCTCGCGATCCCGCGTCAACTGCGCAAGTTCGCCCAAAGACCCACGGACAAACTCTTCGTGCACCTTGGTCAGTTCACGCGGCGTCACCAAGCTCTTCCTTGAGGTACGCGCGCAGCTTCGATGCAAGGCGCGCTTCGAGCTGCCTCACGCGTTCACGCGACACCCCGAACTCGTCGCCAAGCTCTTGCAGCGTGACGGGTTCGTCCGCCGACATGCGTTTGTCGAAGATGATGACGTCTTTGCCCGTGAGCGTTTTGCGGAACGTGTCGAGCCGCTCGCGAACCATGCGATCCATCTCTTGCGACTCGAACGCCGCGTCGGGACCGCTCGCGGACGAAGGCATGAGATCGATGCGTGAAACCGCACGACCCTCGCTGTCTCCAACGGGCGCATCGAGCGACGCTTCACCACTCGACATTCGTCGACGGACGATGAGGTGCAGATTTGCTGTGACGAGCCGTGCTGCAGTCTTGACGTCTTGTGTCTCGACGTAGTGCCGCGTGAGCTTCTGCTCTTCTTCGGACGTGAGCGGCGGATGGCGTTGAACTTCGCGCCGATAAGCTCATACCATCACGAACTTCCGAGACACTCCCGCTCAGCGAGCACACGATGCCTGCTTCCCTTCCGCTCAACGAAGCCGAATGGCTCACGCGCAAGCGACGTATCGATCCCCGACTCGATGCCGCGAAGTGGACATTCGCCCCACGCAGCGACAACGCCCCGCCCAACCCGTGCCGAACGGAGGAGCAGCCCACGGCAAACGGCCCGGCCGACTATGCGCTCTGGCTCGATGGCCACGTCGTCGCAATCGTCGAGGCCAAGCGTGTCTCTCGCGATACTCGCAACGTCCTGAGCCAAGCTGAACGCTATGCGCTCGGGTTGCCACACGGCCCTTATCACTTCGCGAACGACGTCCGTGCGCCCTTTCTCTATGCCACGAATGGCGAAGAAATCTGGTTCCGAGATGCCCGTCATCCGAAAAATCGTGTGCAATTGATTGCGCAATTTCATACGCCCGATGCGCTTCGCGAAATGCTCGACCGCGACGTGGACGCGGCATGCGAACGACTCGCTCAATTGCCGCATGATCATCCGTGGCTGAGGCCGTACCAACGTGACGCGAGCGTAGCCATCGAGCAAGCCATTGCCGATCGAAGGCGGCGAATGCTGCTCGCAATGGCAACGGGGACCGGAAAAACCTTTACCATCGTATACCAAATCCACCGACTGCTCAAGGCGGGAATAGATCGAATGGCTCGACCTGTAATGCTCGAGCGATGTTCCGCAGCATTCGCAACTGAATCCACGACCGCCCCCGCTCGATGATCGAAATGCTCAAGGGATTGCACTTCGCCATTTTGGCGAGCTTTCGCAAGGAAATGTCGCGTTCGAGTCGCAGTGATTGAATGCGCGCGCCAACGTGAACCGTAAGGTCGATCGACTCGCTTCGTTCTCCCATCGCGTCACTTTACACGAAAAGTCCGCCCCGCGAAGCGGCCACGGGTGCAGCCATCTCCATGCCATGCTGATCACACGGATGACTTTGGCGAAAGCAACTCCACAGCGAAGTCCCACTGCTCGGCGTTCTCCTCGGTGCGCTCGGGGAGCCGTTCACGTGCAGTGCAGCGGCCTACGTCGCGCGCGGTCGTAGAAGCGCCCCAGACAAGCAGCAGCTTCGCTAGGCGACAACCCGAGGCGTCTCGAGACACGCCCGCCCAATTCGTGTCCCTCGCCCTACACGCACCCGAAATCACGCTTGTCGCGCCGACATGTCGCACTAGCCCAACTTCCGCAGTTGGGCCAGGGCAGATCAATAATTTCAAGCACTTACGGCCCAAAGTTGGCACTACAAATCTACGCGACGCGTGGGGTCCGGATGCGCTCGGGTAGGCGTAGCCCGAGGCGGTCGAGCAGGGCTGCCTGTTCAGGCTCGGGACGGACGATGCAACGAATCCGCAGTTCGCGCCCGGCTTCTCCTGCGATGGGGATGATGACGTCCGCGCATTGAATGCGATGAAGCTCCTCGAGAATCGTGCGCGGACTGTTGCCCAATCCTGCACGTTTCTGCCACTGTTCCAGTTTTCCATAATGCATACGCCAGAAAGCACACGAGAATGTGCGCCTGTACTCGCTCGGCTTTCTGATGCCATATCGGTCGAATCGAGAGGTCGTTTTTATGAATGCGAAATGCGGCTTCCGCTTGCGTCAATTGAATGTACGTGTGCCATAATTCTTGCGCCGACCAATTGTTTACGTTGGTGCGCAGCACATATCCCTCGCTTTCGCGGGCCCATTCATTCCAGTCGAATTGCAGCGCTTTCGAAGTTTCAATCCTCCGGCCCTGGTTGGATCGTAAACGATTTGTATTCGATAGCGGCCGGCCGCGCGTTCATTGCCGCCGAGAAGCCGCCCAATTTGGCGTTCGAGCGTGCTTCGATCCACGGGCTTTTTGGCTCGCTCGAGCCGCCGCTCGATCGTTCGAGACCATCTTCGATCCGTTTCGCAAATCGGTCGTCATCGCCGATTCCTTCTTCGCTCGATCTGCGGACCGGCACAATACAAATGTCTCGGATCCTTCGAGCACAGCTTGACTTCCAATCCGTCACGAATTCCGTCCAGCCCGCCGAATCCAAAATCGCCTCACGCCAAGATTTCATCGCTGCTTTGGGCGTGCCAATCAAATACCGTCTGCCCGTTGATTCAAGCCATTTCACATTCGCTTCGCTGCCCATCCCGCGATCCATGACCCATACGCGTTGCGCGATGCCAAATCTTCGTTCCATGCTCTGACGATTTCTTTGACCGTCGTCATGTCGCACGGTTTCCGGGAAAACCTCGTAGCCAAGCGGAAGTCCTTCACGCGTGACGACGAGCGCGATGCAAACCGCTTGCAATCCGAGCGGTGATCGCGACTGTGTCCGCGCTTGGCGAGCTCGTTTTCTCCGCAAGCCCCTCGAAATGTGCTCGTCACATCGTACAACAGCAGATCATATTCAATCGAGAACAATTCGCCGAGTCGCTTGCGCAAATGTTTCTCGATGGCTTCTTTGTGCGGCAAAAGCTCGTCGAGCGCGATACAGCCGGTCATCTTGACCCGCTCCACTGGAAATCGAGAATGTCTTCGAGCGCCGTTTTGCGATACCAATCCTCGGCGATGTGCAATTCGCTGGATGGCTCGCACAGTCGTGCAATGACCAAAACCGCCGCCATCGTGGACCATGCGACGGACTCTTTCCCTTCGGGCATGCGACGCGCAACATATCCAGTTGCAATGCCTTCAGAGCGTCCATCCGAGCCACAATCGCCGAAATCACGACTGCGTTGGGCGGAAGATCCGCTCGAATCTTCAAGGTTTGCGGAAGGGGATTATCTTCCCATAACTCCATTTGATTCGCGCCGCCCGTCATTCGAGCGCCCAACCCTTCGCGGCCGCTCGCTCCTGCGCATCGAGATTCCCGAGCTGCGCGACCGTCTGTTGAACGACTCTGCCATTGCGACGAACGGACCGAACCAATCGCCAATAGGTGTGGGTGGTTCCGTTTTCTTGACCAGCGAGCGACGTAGATACATCGGATCTCTTGCTGCAATCATGGTCCTTCCGGTAAAACCGCGCAAATCCATCGGTTGGCACTACACGCATGGTTTGGAAGGGCCGAGTGACGGGTCTTCCCAAATCGGCGACGCATCACTCGCGCACAACAACTCAGGCCACATGCCTGGCCCACATTGTTCCGTGGAATCAGCGTTCGGTGAGCACGATTCTGACGACGGGCTTGGCCAACTGCGGAAGTTGGGCTAGGTCCGGACGTAGGCCGAGGTGTCGCGCGTGCACGTGCCCCTCCATTTGCGACGGAGTGCCATGTGTCGCGACGACGCGTGCCCCTCCATTTGCGACGGAGTGCCAGGTGTCGCGACGACATGCCGCCCTAAGTCCGAACTTGGGCCGAGGTGTCGCGACGACGCGTGCCCCTCAATTTTCGGCGGAGTGTCATGTGTCGCGACGACATGCGGGTGTCAGCCCGCGCTGAGGGGCACTGTCGTCGATTTGAGATGTGAAATTTGGAGACTGTGGGCGTACTGTGTTACCGTCGTTGCACGATCGAAGGAGGTCGAAGTGAGAAAGTATCGAGTCAAAGCGGCATCGGATATCCGCATTACGTATGGGGTCGAACTTTGCGAAGGGCTGCGGCATTTCCCGGAGACGGATGGGTATGCGGCGTCGTTCGAGGTGCTCAACAACGAGCTCGATGCGGCGCACAATACGCGACGTGGATTGCGCAAGCCGATGTTGCAGAAGCGAGCGGCTTTTCGCTTTGCGCATTACAACACGGATCAGACGATTCGGATGATTCACGGGGCGGTGGGGATCGCGGATGGTGGACGCAAGAATGGCCCCATTGCGAAGTTTTGTTCCCCGAGGACTCGGGCCGGTGGTGGCGCCGTACGGGATGCGGCAAATCCCGCCGACGGTGAAGCTCGTCGACGACATGAAGCGATGCAAGGTGCCTGGGAGCGAGGCATTCATAGCGGAGTGGCTACCGAAATTGGAGATAGCGCTCGACAAGCTGCAAACGACGGCGAATGCGTATAGCAGCGCGCAAAGCGTACCTCGAGGCATTCGCGGACGAGGTTGCATTGCGGGGCGAGCATTACCATGCGGTGGACAAATTGATGGGCCTCGTGCGCGGCATTTCCGAACGACCGCGTGCGACAGGATTTGGTGTTCCCGGTGATGGACGACGATAGCGAGAGCGACGAAGGCGAAGGCGAGGGGGAGGGCGAGGCGTAGAGGCGTGGCATCGATGGTCCTCGCGGCCCTGGGTGGAGTGAAACCAATCGCATGGTCGTGAGGACGCGGGGGGACGACCCGCTCGGCGCTAGTTGGACGCATGGTCGAGGGATTCCCGGCGGAGAAAGACTCCGCGCCCGGGCAATCGAATCTCGTCAATGGGCCTGCTCGAGACCACGATTTCTGTCGTCACTGTTACGAGACGGCCTTGCATAGCTAAAAACTCGAACTCGATGTCCTCGATCTCTTCACGATCCTCCGCATTGTCTTTCTCGAGCAGGAAGTGTAAAATTATCTCGTTGTCGACAGTGATCGAAACTGCGCGGAAATTGGAAGAAACGGCACCAAGGAGCGATTGGATGAGGTTGAGCACCTGCCGATTTTCTTCTTCAAGTGTTGCCATTGATGGCCCACCCTTGCAGCCCTTTGCGTCCGGGGCGACTGACTTGATTCATTGCCCAAACATGGTGCCAGCCCGCACTCATTCCGGCTGCTTACCGAAGACGTCCGTTACACGGCGCGCGATTTCTACGTCGCTTGTTGCAATCGACAAGTCACGCCTATCGCGGTCGATTGCCGTGTGACGCTGTACGTGTCGCCGTCGTTGCCCGCACCGACATACGGATTCAATCTTCGAAAAACGTCACCGCAGCATCGTCGAGATTACTGCCGACCGCTTCAGCGGCGAGCCCTTCGGGTCCGAGTGTGCGCGACCAAGTGGTCGCGAGAAGACGTGCCGCTTCTACCGCGATCTCGTCGCTTATTTGCTGATTCTGAAAAAGCGTCGAGATGTGTACGTGATTCATGACGCGTTGTATTTCCCGAGAGTTCAATCCTTTTGCTCGCCACTGTTCATAGAGAGCTGGGGAGAACCCGGATGCTAAGAAGCGTCGCTCTTCGTGAACAATCAAATCGGGCCAGAATAGCGAAGCGAAGCCGAATAATAGGTCTGGCGTCGCCACGAATCCGACGTAGTCGATGAGACTGATATCCGCTCCTTGTGGTCCGCTCTTGCACCATGCATCAAAATCCGCCAACTGAGCCATGACAGTATCGTTTGGGCGCATTATTCTCTCCTGAATGGGACTTCGTCCGGAGTCGAGGGTCTTGGACGACTTTCCCTGATACTTGATTTTGTCGGATCCCTCGGGTTCAAGTGCCTCGTGGTTTCAACCGTATGAGGTGTTGGGACTCCCCCATGCGGTGGCCCCACTGCATCGACGCGTTTCCCCATGCCGGGCGTTGGATAGTCATACGTTTCGTATGTCGTTACCCCTTTGCTATCGGTCCTGAATCTCGAGTGTGGGCCCCAGCCGCTGGGTCTGGACCACGAAACTGATTTCCGCCTCGTCCACCTCCGCCTCCTGGAGCAGCCCCGCCCCCTGGCGGCCCTCTCGTGGTTCTCGCCCCTGTTCCTGGTCCCAGCTTCTTCCCGACAATAGCGGCAACGATCGCTACGCCCACGCCCACGGACGCCCGCCCTACTGTGTACCAATCCTCGTCGTCGATGGCAAACCCCAGCGTAGCTGCCCCCATCAGCGGATTGACGACATTGACCGCGTCAATGAGGTCGCCCTTTTGGTACGCTTCGGCCATTTCGAGCACCGTGCGCGCTTGGGCCACCAGATTCGCATCCGACCCCGGTACCATTTCGTCGAGATGATCGTAGACGTCGACAATGCCGTCCCAGACGCCGTCCCAAGCACCGGGCGCCGACGGACCCGACTCTGGTTTCGTCGTTTGCTGCGGTAAACTGCTGGCGCCAGATCCCGTCGTTCCGACATCGGTTGTCGGCGCTTGGGCGCCCACGTCAGCCGCATGTGGCGAAGGCGTAGGTCGCGGCGTCGGTGGCGGCAATGGGTCGAACGTGATGTGAATGCCGAGCTGTCCGGGCGTTTCTTCGACGCGCCACAACCGGCGCGCTTCTTCCTCGGTAAACCCACTTGGATCCACGAATGTCAGCGGATTGTTGCGCACGTAGGAATACGCCCCGAAGCTTTGCCCATTGTACACGTTTGCAATGATCGGATCGGTCGTCGTGAATCGCCCAATGCGTGGGTCGAAATAGCGTCCCCTCATGTTGACGAGGCCGATTTCGTCGGCCTCTTCGTGCCCCGTGAATCCCTTTTTCGTTTTGCTCGTGAACGCTATCGATGGCCCGCCCCATTCTGGATTCCTGCGCGCGCCGAATGCATCGTAGCTCCGCCGCTCATCGATGCTGCCATTCTCTTTCGTGGTCGTCTCGATCGACCCAAGGTGATCGACATGCAGGTAGCGCGTCCCCGGTTCTGGGCCACCACGCGTGACTTAATTCGAAGTCGCGCCGGCAATACTCAGGAGCCTGCGAGCCTTCTCCGCTTCACCAAGCTGCTCCAGTACATCGAAAGCCGCGTCTCGTTCCCCGCATATCGCCTCGCGATAGAGGAGCCACAGCCCCTCTCGCACTACGCGATGACAGCGCTGCACAATGTCGCTTGGGGTGCCGGGACTCGTTGAAGGATACCCGGAGAGGATCTGGAACATGAGGTCAAGCACAGCCACGCGAACCCATTTTTCTCGTGGATCAACCAAGGAGGCGATTAAGACCGAAGAGCATGCTTCAGACACCTCGAACAGTTCCCCTTGAACGAATGCGTGATTCTCAACTCCCCAATATGCGCGCTCAGCGGCATCAGCACTTTCCGATGCTAGAAGTTCATGTAGAGCATGTTGAACGCTTTCGCCGTCTCCGCCCAGGGCGCGGAGAATCGACCAGTCAATTGATGCCAAGAGACGCTCTGCCGTATTCGAAGTTTTCATTGCGAACCTCCCGTGGGTTCACGAACAGTTCCAGGAACGAATCGCTCCGCAGGAAATTTGGCTTGACAGTTCGGGCAGATTGGAATCTGCCTCCATTCTAACTGACCCGTAGCCGGATTTCGCCGCCATCCCATTACCTCCGTCATAGTCCCGCCCGGAAGCTGTGCATCCGCCGCAACCTCGGCGTGCACGCCAGGTCTCGAGCGACCAACGGCGACTTCGCCATCACGGGCAATCCCTACATATGCGGCGCTTGACCGATTAGGTCGTCCATCCGCAAGACGACCCGCTGCGTCACGTGCTGCGCGCGCGTTGCCTATCGCCTCCGCCTTCGGCGGCCCCCTCGTCGTTTTCCCTCCCTTCCCAACGCCCGTGCTTGCACCGGTTATCTTGCCGACGACGACGCCCACAATGACCGTGACGCCTATCGCGGTCGATTGCCTGGTCACGCTGTACGTATCGCCGTTGTCGTTTGCAAGGGACACGTTGGCGAATGCGATCAGCGGATTGACCACATTGAATGCATCGACGGCATCGCCCTTGTCGTATGCGTCGTACATGCGCTCGATCGTCGGCAATGGTGTCGACGTCCAATCGTCCCAAATGCCGCGCGCCGCATCTCCAACGCCATCCCATACGGCATCGCCCGCGCTTCCCTTTTCGACCACCGTCGCACCCTGCGGCGGTCCTGCTGCGCCATTGCCCGTCGTTCCCACATCGGTTGTCGGCGCTTGGGCGCCCACGTTAGCCGCTTGTGACGGTGGCGCAGGTCGCGGCGTTGGTGCCGGCAGTTGGTCGAACGTGATGTGAATGCCGAGCTGCCCCGTCTCTTCGACGCGCCACAACCGACGCGCTTCCTCCTCGGTAAACCCGCTCGGATCCACGAACGTCAGCGGATTGTTGCGCACGTACGAATACGCCCCAAAGCTTTGCCCATTGTACACGTTTGCAATGATCGGATCGGTCGTCGTGAACCGCCCAATGCGTGGGTCGTAGACTCTTCCCTTCATGTTGACGAGGCCGAATTCGTCGGCCTCTTCATGGCCTGTATAGCCCTTTTTCGTTTTGCTCGTGAACGCTATCGATGGCCCGCCCCATTCTGGATTCCTGCGCGCGCCGAATGCATCGTAGCTCCGCCGCTCATCGATGCTGCCATTCTCTTTCGTGGTCGTCTCGATCGACCCAAGGTGATCGACATGCAGGTAGCGCGTCCCCGGTTCTTGGCCGCCGCGCGTCACAGCTAGAAATCGTGCGCTCCGGCGAATGCACGTGGTAACGATGCTCGATGCCGCTGGCGGTTTTCACCTGCTCGTAAAGGTGGTCGAAGTAAATGGTCTCCGTCGTCAACGTCGTTTTGCGGATTCGTTGCTGATCACCGTCGTATCCAAACGTCGTCGCCTTTGCACCTTGCGTGATCGTCTTCGGCAAATCGAACGGCGTATACGTGATGATGACGCCTCCTGGCCGCGTAATTTGATTGCCGACCGCATCATGGTAGAAGCTATCGCCTGCCGCATTCGTAACGGCATGCGGATGCGTGGGATCAGTATACGACAGAATGCCCACGTCGCTCTTTGATACGAGAGTTCCCATTGGGCGCATAGCCGTACGACGTGCGCACGGTGCATTCGGATTCTCGACGAGCCGGAAGTATGCACATGTTAGCCGATTCAGCCCATCATACTGGAACCGCTCCGTCGTGTTTTGCGCTTGCAACGCATCCGTGCGGCTCTTCAAATTAGGCCGCTCATCCCAGGAGTAAGCCAATTGCTGAATGGTCGCTGC
>JADJXL010000011.1 GCA_016715885.1 Polyangiaceae bacterium | reverse complement strand
ACCCGACGAATTGAGGGGCCGCATCTCCCACGTCGAGCAACTGGAGAACGTCAGCGAGTTGATGGATGCGATCGACCAGCTAGACGCGACAAATCGAGAGCTTTTCATTGCAAGCAAAGTGCTCGAATACCAACTACCGGAAATTGCTGCAATGACCGGCCTCGGAGAGGACGCCATTTGGCTGCGCGTTTGGAACGCTTGCGCCAAGATTCGAAAGACCCTCGCACGGAATCAAAAACGCGACGAGCGGCGCGGCGTAATCATTGCCCCGGCTGAAATCGAAATCGCTCCCGAGACGCGCGCGGCCATGTGCGCGCTCTGGTCGCTCGAAGGGCGCATGCCGAGCTTTGGCGGTCCCAAAGATCCGCCACCCCCACCCCCTCCCATTTCGTTTGCGAACGCGTCACCTGTCGTAAAAGAAGCCGCACGAGGTGTTACTTTGAAGGTTTCACGAGCCATTCTGCTCGTTTTGCTCGTGCTGACGTCCGCGGGAATCGTGGCCCTTTATTTCTTCTGGGAACCCGCGCAAAGCGACACCGCGCGCACTGGTCTGCGCGTTCCGCAGCTCCCCAACGTCGGCGAGATCAACGACGTCGAGGAATACCAAGGGAACGCGAGCGCTCCCGCGCCAAGCGCGCGAGCTTCCACCCCAGAAGCACCAGCAAAACCGCTAGGCAGTCAAGAACGGCGCGCGCTCCGTCTTCACGGGTCGGGTCTTACTCGTTTGGGTTCCGGTTCCGAGTAGCCGACCTTCATGCACAAGCCCAGCCGCGGCGCGCGTCTAGGCAAGCACCGTCGCGCCGCGGCTGGGCCATGGGCTGAGCAGAAACCCGCGTCAACGCCAATCGAATCCATCCGCGGACAAACACGTCCGCTCGAGCTGCCTCCCGTGGGCAAACCATGAGAACGACGATGCTTCGATGGAGACTTCGCGCCCGTTCATGGATACGATCGGCCATCGTGCCCCGTTGGCTTTCGCTCGTGACGTCGATCGTCGTGCTCGCCTTGTCGAGCATCGTCAATGCTGACGAGTCAACGACCGACGTTGACCGTGCATTTGCCGCGCTCGTTCGGCAAGGTGACAAGGCTCGGTTTTCAGGGGATACATCGACCGCCATCAGCGCGTATCAAAAAGCTTTGGAATTGCGCAATGACCCGCGCATCGTCGGGCGCATCGGACTCGTCGCCCTCGATGGAGGCGCGACAGCGGAATCCATGAACTACCTGTTACGCGCGATTCTAAACGGTAATCGTATTCCAGCTCCGGAACGGCAACAAATCGAGCGCGCCTTTAATCGAACGCTCAACCTCGTGACTCGCGTTGATATCAACGTTTCGCACCTCGGTGCTGACGTATTCATCGATGGAGAGCCAGAACGTCTCGGAACGACCGCGGGCGAGTTTTACGTGTTTACCATGCCGGGAAAACACGAGGTACGCGCGACTCTCGCGGGGCACTCGGATGCAGTGGCCACGATTGACGCGCCGAAAGGTGGCACGATACGCGTAACGCTCGCTTTGACTCCGCTTCCGGTAAACGAAACGGAAACTCAGCCAGCGCCCATTACGTGCGAACCGAAAGCAGAGCCAGAACCTTGCGAAGCGTCCAATCCATCGAGCCCCGAACCTGCCCCGCCGACGCGTTCCGTGCCAAACCAAACGGCGGATGAGTCCATGCGTGGTCAATGGATGCCTGGTTTTGGGGCTACCGTGCTCTACGGTGCAGTTTCACCATATCCCGCCATGGGATTCGTCTTGTCTTCCCATTGGAAAGCGGACTCTATCATTTCGGCCGGTTTTGACGTCCAGGCAGCCATGTCCCAGCGCGGTATCGAAGGTTATGCAATCCGCGGCACGACGTTCGCGCTGTTGCCTGCCGTGTGCGCTATGCGAGGATGGTTTACCGGGTGCTTGATCGGACATGCGGGGATAATGTGGCATTCGTCGAATACTGCCAGGGTGTCTATTGTGCGTCCGGCAGTCGGTGGAGGCGCAAGCTTTGGTTTTAGGTTTGCCCGGTACAAATCGGCTGATTTCCGCGCCACACTAACCGGTGAGCTTTTGGTCGATGAATATCCAATCGTGGGGGGTGGTGGTATCGGCAGGGTGCTCTGGACGGGTCTGCCTTTCCTCATCGGAGTGAACGTCACGGCTGTCTTTGGCGCTCGTCAGCAAGGTTTTACGGCGCGTTGATTCGGGTTTGTCTTGATGATATGGTGATCTCCATGCTTCGAACCGCGTCGTCGTTGGTTGCACTTTGCACGCTCCTTTTGGCGATATTTGCTGGGCTCGAAGGATGCGGCTCCGACCCGTGGGTCATCCCGTGCGGGCCTGATTCTCCTTGCGGAGGTGGGTACAAATGTTGGGAGACGGAATGTTTGCCGCCTTGCGACAGTGACTCTGATTGTCCTACGAAGGATACTTATGGAAATCCGATTTCGTTAGATTGCTTTGAAGGGTTTTGCTATCGACCCGAGAATCGTCCGAACGCAGGAACCCAAAACGACGCGGGCGATGCAGGCGACGCGGGCAAGTCATCCGCCATTTGCGGCGAACCATGCACCCCGATCCCGGATGAATGGTCCGCCATGCAAGCCGTTTGGGTTGGTCCGATCGAGTCCGCTCCGTTTTACGGGTACTTCAACGACGAGGGGGGCACCCTTCCGCGGTTCATCGGGCGGACTGATCTCGTCGCAGATCCTGCCGAGTGCGACGTGTGCTCGTGCGGTGAATCAACCGGCAAGTGCACCGAGCTTCCATCATCGATCGAGATACGCGCAGCGATATGCGGACAAGCGGGCTCTAGCTTGCCGTTCGATGGTCCTGCCAATTGGGACGGCTCATGTACGAACGTCAACGCGATTCCAGCGGGCCAGAAGTGCCCCGCGGGAAGCTCGACACTGTGCGCGCAGTCGGTCGCAGTCGCGCCGCTCGGTGCGCCCGTCGATGAAAGTTGCACGCCGTTTTCCGAATCGCTCGCCGTAGCGAAGGCGTATCTGTCGGGTCCTCGATGGGAGACCGCGGCGATCGGTTATGACGTGCCAGGATGCGACGAGCGCGCGTCGTGCATGCCGTCGATCGACCTCCCTAGCGGCTTCCGAAGCTGCATCTACCGACAAGGCGAGCATGAGTGCCCCGCGACATGGAACGGCGATCGCCGCGTCGTGTACGAGGTGACCGCGGACAAACCTGGCTTCATCGACGAGCGCGACTGCTCGCCGTGCGCATGCGGCGCGCCCGTTGGAAGCGCATGCACTGCGCAGTTCCGCACATTCGGAGATGCCGCTTGCTCGATGCTGCTTTCGGATGTTCAGATCTCGTCCTTGGGCGAGCAATGCACCAACGTTTTCCCCGCTGGGAAGGCCATCGGCAGCAAAGAGATCTCATCGCCCGCGTACTTCCCCGGCCTATGTGAACCGATCGGGGGAGAGCCGATCGGCGAAGTAAAACCCGATTCCGATCGAGCCGTGACGTTCTGCTGTCCTGCACAGGATGCGTAGCGCTTGCGGGCTTGTGACATAGGGGCTTGCGTCGCAAGCGGGACACTTCCGCAAGCGCAAGCGCTTAGGCTAAGCAGCGCCGACAAGTTCCTTGCGTATGCGCAGCGCATACGCGTGACTGACTACGGACAGTAAAACCCACAAATACCCCGGTGATTTCGCGGGTTTTTCGCGCTCATCCAACTTGTCGCGCGTAACGACACGCGATCCCCCCTTGATCAAAACACTGAAACGGTGTTTCCCTGGTCATGCGTTCGGTTCGGACTGGTTCCGGACCAAACGAGATCCCCCAACTTGTGGGCCTTTTAGACCCACAAAATGCCAAACGCGCCGTCCGGGTCCTAGACGCCAATCTGCTCCCGGAAGGCGCGTGTGAGCGGCGAAAATGAACGTAACACAACCCGTAGCGGGTCGATCCCGCAACGTGGACGCGGCGCACGATTTTTTCCTTCCGCGAGAAGACTCCAGCCTTCCACGGGATGACATCCGCTCCCACGCTGCGAACGCATCGAGCGCGCTTCCCTGGAAACCCGCGATTTTCGGGCGCATCCGTGCGGCCCTTCGAGGACCGCGGCATCACGTGATGGAGGCGCTCGTTCGACTGTCCGGCCCGGACGCTCGATGTTGGGTCGCCATGGCCACCTTGGCCAACGAGGCCCGCGTTGACGTGAAGACCGCACGCAAGCACGTCCATGCGCTCGTGAAGGCCGGAGGATTCCTTCGCACGGATGCCATGACGTGGGCGCAGTTGTGCGCGGAGCGTCGCGCCGCGGGTCGGCCCGTACCGCGGACGGACAACGACAGGAACGCGCCGTACCTTTTCACGGTTTTAGACGGTGTAGGCCGTCGAGCATCGGAGATGCCCGAAGCGGAGCGCCGTCAACGGTTCGCGGCGCGCTGGGGACGTCCTCCGCGACGTGCACAAGGGGACCGACGACGCGTCAGCTCAGAGCCTAAAACAAGGGATTTGGTGAGGCATGAGGGCTACCAAATTTGGGAGGCCCGAGGGCTACCAAATTTGGTAGCCGACTCTCCTCTTGATCCTTTGGATCAAGAAATGAGTGTCCATGCCCCGCCAGCGGGGGCAAGTGAAGAACAGCACACTTTTTTTGTCCTTCCTTCGAAGGGAGATGGGGCTCCTTGGCTTGTAGCTTGGCAAGCCATTCTCGACGCCTACGCCGTGCACTATCGCCGCGTATATCAGGCATCGCCAACGACACCGCGACGACTGAAACCCGATGATCCACGGGAAGCGGGCGCCTATTTGGCCGAAAAAGCGGGAGGACTGGCCGACAGCCTGAACGTGTCGGAACAAGAAGCGGTTCGCGCGTTGGCGGATCGAGCGCTTGCGATTTGGCTTGATCGCAAGGGTTCGAATGGCTTTTTGGAGCGGGAGAGCCATCCACTTTGGGCGTTGTGCCAAGAGCTACAAGCACGCGTAAACGAGGCTTTCAGCGCTCTTGTGCGCGAACACAAGGCCAAGCTCGCGCCGAAGCAAGCGGAGCAAATGCCGGTAAAACGAGCCGAAACCACTGCGGACTGGTTGGAGCACGTGAAAGCAGCACGAGAAGCAAACCAGTTCGTTCAGCGGGTTTGCACGAGTCCAGGGCAAGCCTTTTCAAGGCCGAACGTGCAACCGATGCCCGAAAAAACGGCGAATGTATCTCGATCGGAGATGCGCAGCGACGAGCTCGTCGAGAGGCCCGTCGAGAGGCCCGTCGAGAGGCCCGTCGAGAGGCCCGTCGAGAAGCTCGTCGAGAGGCCCGTGCGCCCCAAAGTTCCCCCGCCTCCTCTTCCACGGCGAAACGAAGCGCTACCAGCGATCCCGCGTCCGGAATCCGTACGAAGTGGGCCACGTTGGGGAGAGGCGGGCCACCAGCCCGTAAGGATGCGCCGCACGTGGGCGATGGACTCGACAGTGCACGAAGCGGAACCCGACGATCCGGTTCCGATCGAGTAGGTGACGTTCTGGGAAATCCTGGGCTTTTCTGGGAAGTTTCTGGACCAGTTCTAGGAGCTTTCTAGAAGCGTTCTAGGGGCTTTCTAGGGGATTACTTGGTCGAGTCTTGGAAGCGTCTTCAAGTCGTCTTGCAAGTGCACGCCAAGTCAAAAGCAAGTCACGGCAAGCAAGGTAGGGGGGCCAGGAAGTCACCCCGAAGCGTAGGCCATCCGAGCATCAGGCCGGATTTGTGATTTTCTTACGGCAAAGCGTTGCGGCAAAGTTGCGGCAAACCCGCGGCAATTTACGGCAAATCACGGCAAGCAGGCCGGGGGGAGCCACGAACGAAAAAGGACGTTCACATTTTGTACGGGTGGAAACTTCTATCGTGCGAGCACTCCACGGAGCGGATCGCGGTCGAACATGGTCCCCGCGCGGATGTATCGGCGGAGCATCCCGTCACTGTTGTGACGCGTGACGCGCGAGATTTCCGCCATGTGCGCCCCAACGCTTGCCGCGGTCGTCGCGAACCCTGCGCGCAGGGAGTGCCCCGCGAGCACGCGCGGATCGAGTCCTACGCGTTTGGCAGCACGCTTGACCACTTCGGCCACGTGACGTGAGGCGAGAGCATCGAGCCCCACGCGCCCCCAGCGCGAGACGGAGCGGAAGATCGGCCCGTCGATGATGCGCGCAGCATCGAGCCACGCGCGCAACGCTGCGACGGGGCAAAGGGGACCTGGGGCGGCATGGATCGGCACTTCTACGCCGCGTCCTTCCTGATCGCCCTTCGAACGTGCGACGAGCACGACGATCCCGCGAGCGTGCCACGCGACGTGCGCGACATGGAGCGCGACGAGCTCGGAGCGTCGCAAGGCCGCGCCAAATCCGACGAGCAACAAAGCGCGGTCACGCAGGCCAGAAAGATCGGGCGGTAGCGCGTCGATCATCTCGTGAAGCTCATACGCACCAAGCGCGGCTTTGCCTTGCGGTCGTATGCCACGACGAGCACGAATGCCCGCGCGCACGTCGCGCACGACAGGATCGTTTGTGGGCAAAGGAAGTCGTGCGGCTCGATGACGATCGACGATCGCCGCGAGGGCGATGTCCATCGTTGACGTTCCAAGTCCTTCCTTGTCGAGGTGCGCGAGGTACGCCGCGACGACGAGCGGCGATGCTGGTAGCGCGCACGCACCGTGCTCGTGTGCGTACGCGTTCCACTGCTCCCACGCGCGAGCGTACGAGCGGCGCGTATTGTCCGCGCGCGCGTGCTGCGCGTGCTCCGCGGCGCGTAGCACGTCGTCTGCCAGGCCGGGCGAGAGGTTCAACGTTGCGGGTTTGTCCGCGGCAAGAAGTGCACTCGATGTCATGTCGTTCCGTTACACGAAACGAGTCCGGAAGACTTCGATCGGCGCCCATGTATTCCGGCGCGGAATACATGGCTCGATTTCAAGCCACGTACGAGCGAAATGTGCTTGAAAACAAGTGCAAATCGAGTGTTGCGAACGGGTACAAAAACGGTCCTGCAGAACCGCTCGTGAGGTCCAGAAGGGGCCGATTTGGGGCTCCATGTGTTCGTGTGCATGTTCATCGAGAGCCATTCGTTTCGTTTCACGAAAGCACACGATGCGAGCGTGTTCTTTTGTCAAAAGAACAGCGCCGCACGCGAACACGCGAAAGCGTCAAATGCGCTTGGAAACAAGGACAAGTCGAGTGCCCAGATGGAGCACGGACACGGTGTTTTCTTACGCTCGATGGACCGCACAAGCACTCGTTTCGGTACGTATGCGTCACGTTTTGCAACAGGCCGTCATGACCGCACGTGCGCACTGCTAACGCGTGCTCGTGTCGGTCCATCGAGCGTAAGAAAACACCGTGTCGCGAGGTCCACGCGGGCAAATCGCAGCGTCTTCTGGCTTCAAAAACTCGCTACCAGCATCGGGACGCAGTTCGATCAACCCGTTCTTGTTCAGTGTGAGAAGTGCCTCGTGCACCGTCTCCATTGACGCATGCGGCAAGAGAGCACGCACAACTTCTGGCACTCGAATGAGTAGCGCGTCCCTTCGAAGGTTCAGCTCAGCCAGTAGCTCGCGCATGATGGACTTTGGTCGCATTTCTTGCGAGGGCTCACCGCTCGATGGACTCGAATCCTTCACGCGTGGCGTGGCTGTGATCCTTGGGTGTCGCGGGCGAGTTGGCGGCTCGGTGCGAGCGGTCGCTTGTGTGCGCTTGGAGTTTGTCCGCGGCACGTCTGCGGTGTTTGTCCGCGGAGTCGTCGACGTCGGCCCACCTTCGGCAAGCCACGCGCGCAGCAACGCGGAGCGGTCACGGTGTCCTTGCTCTGCGACGAGGTGATCAAGTCGGTCCACCTCGTCTTGCGTGAGTCGAAAACCAACATGCATCGTCGATGCGATTTCAGCTCGTGCGGGTCGCCCCATGCGTTCCGCATAAAGGATTCCTTCGTTCCGTTCAACGAAACGAACTTCCGAGCGTCGAATTAATCAATCAACGTGAGTTGAAGAATAGGACGAACCCGCGATTTCATCGGAGAAAAGTCGAAAATTTGGGCCTAGTGAGTGAACGTTTCGGCGTATGAATTCGCGCGCGTGACGACGAGACGAGCGCGTCTCTTCGTGGTGCGCGTTGTTCGTGCTCGCGTACAGAGAACGGGGTGGGTTGATCGGTGCGCTTTGCTTTGGCGAGTGATGTCCTCACCCGATACGACCAAACGAGGACAGTTCTCTACGCAGAGAACGGGGGTGTTCTCTGTAAGAAGGTTCTGTTTTTCGTGCCGTGCGTGCTAAACCGAAAAAACGAGTCAAGTGCGCGCATTCGTTGGTTGCTTTCGAGCGCTGACGTTTTCTTTCGTGCGAGCGCACAATTAAAAACGAGCGGTCATGACGAACGGAAGCAAGCTCGAAGGCCGGTCGTGTCGTGGCACGAAAGGGAGTTGAACAAGACCAGAAGTTTTGTTAAACGAAACGGACGCGGGGGGCCGTCGAGAAACCGTATGAATTACGAAATCAAAATAGCCGAGCTAGCAGAAACATTTCCGACGCTACAGGGTGCGCCGCTTCGGCCTTGGGATGCGCGCGCATTCGAGAAATGGGCTTCTACGCGTCAAGGGTCTGGCTTGCGTCACGCGGCGCAATTCGTTTTGTCTGTGTGGTCCATGGATGAACCGTGGCAGATTGGCCGATTTGACGTATTTGCGGCTCTTGGGACATGGGACGTGGCACATCGACAAGCATTTGTTCAATGGTGCTCGTCACCATGGACGCGGTGACGAAACGGACGGGCTCGATGATCCGTTAGGCGTGCGTGAAGCATCCATTAGCGAACGCCAGATCCTCCCCTCACCTCACCACGAACGCACACGTCCCGAGGTGCATCCCCTCCACCGTCGATCCCACGCCCTGATCGTTCGAATTAAAAAAGAAGGTTCACTTTCTTAATTATTTGCACCTCAAATCTGACCACGTTTTGCCGCGTAGTTCGTGCCAATTTGGAATTAGAAAGCGCACGCGTTTCGTTCTCGTTGCGTGCAGCGTGGCCGAGCTCGTCGTGTCGAGAGCGTCGCGCCGTTACTACTGTAGTAACGCGACGCAAAGGTGCCGAGCTTCACACGCGGAGTAGAAATCGACCGCCGCTCGAAAAAAGTTTTCCGGTTTTGCCCTCGCTCGCGCCCTTAGAGGGTAGGGCCAGAACGCGCACCGTCTCCCTGTCCGAGACGGTACTGGTGTACCGCGTCTCACTCGTTTGGAAAAATCGACACCCCTCGTGCGATTTTTCCTCGATATTTGCCTTTCTGCCTGCCTGAAGGTGGTGTGACGCCTGAGCGAACCGCACACCCTACCGCGCCCCCCACCTTCGAAGACCTCTACCGGGCGTATGCTGCCGAGCTGCCCAAGTGGCTCCATCGCTACCGCTTGTCCGCGCAGGAAGCAGAAGACGCCGCGCAAGAGGTCTGGCTTGTCGTGGTTGCCAATCCCGAGCGAATCCCTACGGATCCCACGGAAGCGCAAAAAGAACTACGTCGCATGGCCTGGACGATTGCACGAGCCATGCAACGT
>JADJXL010000010.1 GCA_016715885.1 Polyangiaceae bacterium | reverse complement strand
CGCATAGATCCCATGCCGCCATTGTTTTCAAATAGACTCGCTTGAACATGGGTATCGGCAATTGTGCTGCCCATTTTGGTACCAGCCATCATGTACAAGCCGTACCCTTGCTGATTGCTTATGATCGTTTCATCGAGCACGAGGCTGGACGCCGTTAGCTGAACGCCAGTGTACTCATTATCCTCGAAGATGGATCCGCGCATGTTAACCTGTGACCGTTCGACCTTTTTTCCGTGTACTACCTCGTAGATGGCCATGCCTATCGAATGTACGCTGGGGTACGGAAGCCGTGTATTCCGAATGATGGTCCCTTTGAGTTCGGCAGTTGAGCCGGCCACTTCCATGCCTGCTTTTTCGCTGCCGTCAATAACGGAAGCAGCGATGTTCGCATCGGAGCGACCATTCTGATACTCGAGCACCACGCCCGTCGCGCGTTGCAGATGGTTCAGCCTGGTTCCTAGGACCATTGTGGTATCGATTGCTGCGTACGAATTAGATACCCGAATCCCAAAGTAACTATTGTGTGCGAGCACTGCCTGGCTCATTGTTAGGGCGGCACGTTCCTTCGTATTGATGTTGACATCAGCAAGAATACCGCCTCGTTGGCAATCACGCACGACGCTTGACTCGACGCTGGCGTCGGATCCCTGAATGTGTACGCCGATTCCCGGAAATCTTTCGATGAGCGACCTACGCAATGTCAAACCGCCCCGCAGCATGCTCTTCATGCTGTCTATGACATTAATGCCGCGAGCGTCGAATTGAGTTGGCTGCACGTCGCGCACAGCGATCTCCGTGGCGGTCGTAAGCGCCCCGAAGGTGAGCAGACCGGTGCCGTGCACTTTCTCGATGAGGGACCTGCTCAATTGGATGGATGCCGGCTTGGGCAATTTGGGAGGCACATGGAGTCCTTCTCGGTGTGTGTCATGAATCCACACTCCGCGGATCACGACGTCATCCGTTTCGCGTATATCGATTCCCGTCGACTGTCCCGTGATCGCGACATTGTTGACCTGAGCTGAATCCGAATTGTCAATGATGATCGAGGCGGCGTTTCCCGTTCCGGTCACGGTTACCTTCTTCGGACAAACTCCCCACAACTGGACGGACCTATCCTTGATGAGCAGATTCTCGTAATACGTCCCCTCCGCCACCGCCACGACCGCCCCCGGATCGGCCGCATCAATCCCCTCCTGAATCGTCTTCCACGGCCTTTCCTTCGTTCCATCGCTATCATTCCCGGCGTACGCGCCATCCACGAATTGCGTCGTTTCATCCACCGGTATGTCGCCCCACTTCCCCTCGCCGCACGGCGCCACCTCCCGGCACTCCGTTTCCCCCGGCACCGCCATCAATCCAAACGGACATGCTTCCGCCGGCAGAATCGCATTGCATCCCATCTTCCCATCCGGCTCGAAACCCTCCCCGCACATCTCCGGCGGCACGCCCGCGGGCTGACACCTGCCATCGGCCAGCTCCAACTCGCCCGGCTGGCATTTCATGTCCAGCGGCAAACCCGCGGGCTGACATCTTCCATCGTCGAGCAACAATTCGCCTGGCGAGCATTTCATGTCCAGAGGCAATCCAGCGGGTTGACAGTTCCCACTGTCATTTCTCCATTCCCCCGCCTCGCATTTCACCTCGGGCAACGCCGTGCTCATGCCATTTCGCTCGAGCTCGCAACTCGTCACGCACACGAGCACCAACATCAGCACGAACCATTGACGAAATACGCGTTGCCACATCATGACGAATCCCTTCATCCCCGCTGCGCGTCCACGCTCATTCACGACGCACCTCCGCGATGTTTTGCAATCGCTCCTCGCGCAGCCTCAATCGCATCGCTCCATCGCTGCGCATCCGTTTCGTGCGCGCGCGCCATCGCGCGTTCCAGCGTCGCAAGCGCGTCCGCCAAATACACGCGCCCCGTACTTTCCGCGAGCGTTACTGCGCGCTGTCCCGAGGCGAGCGCCGCTTCGATATCCCCCAATGCGAGCGACGCCTCCGCCATGTTCTTGTACATGTCCGCCAGGTCCGAGTGCGCGCCCGCTTTTTCACCAATCTCCACGGCACGCCTCGCGTGCTCCAACGCTTCCCGCGGCCGATTCAGCCGACGCTCGACCTCCGCCATATTCGAATGAGCCACGGCAATTTGATGTTGATCGCCCGCCCGCTCTTTCAAGCGCAAGGAATGCGCCATGACATCACGTGCCGCCGCCACCTCGCCTCGACCCAATAGTGCCCCGCAACACCATTCCACCC
This sequence comes from Polyangiaceae bacterium, assembly GCA_016715885.1. NCBI lineage: Bacteria > Pseudomonadati > Myxococcota > Polyangiales > Polyangiaceae > Polyangiaceae bacterium. The sequence continues at coordinate 137,769 of JADJXL010000010.1, read as the reverse complement.
AACTCCCGCAAGGTGCGGGTGAGTCGATTCAGACACGGAACGAGCAGCTTGACGATAACATCGTTCCGCAGCAAACCATCGTCGCTTCGAATAATACGCGGTCGCGACGCCCAACAATAGATGCGCCAGGAGCTCTCCTCGCTGAGGCAGATCCCGAGGCAGCGCGCGACAACCGGCGATGCTACGTCGCGCCGTACGTAACGCTTCATCGGGCCGCAACTGCCGCCGATGCAAAAACGAAAGCAATGCATACATCGGCGGCACCTCCTCCATGAGGTTCACCTCTCGCGCAATGGCAATTGCACGCTCGACAGACGCAATCGCGTCCACCGTTTGTCCCTGCACCCTGTGAACGAGCGCGGCGTTGTAATCGATCCGTGCCCGCCAACGTCGCCGTTCATCATCGTCACCCACGCAATCGGCACGCCGCTCATATTGAGCCGCCAGCACCTTCGCACGAGCACACGCCTCGAGCGCCTCGTCGAGCCGCCCAAGACGCCGCAATGCCGCCGCCAAATCGAGCTCCACGCGAATGCGCACCGAGAAATCCGCGACCCGCCGGTCGTCTCCCGCCGGCATATCCGCTGGTGCAATTTGTGGGGGCTGACGAAGCAATTCGGATGCGCGTGACAAAAGGCTCGCCGCCGTAGCATGTTCGCCAAGCGCCGCGGAATGACTTGCCGCCCGAAGGTATGCCGCGACCGCTCGCGGCACGTCGGCTCCCCGATCGTAATGGTGCGCAATCATCGCCGCGCCGGCTGCGCCGCGTGAATTCGCCTCGAGCCAGTGCGCCACCTGCAAATGGAGGCGCTGGCGCACGCGCGAACGCAGCGCCTTGTAGGCGACTTCGTGCGTCGTCGCTTCGACGAACATGAATTCCCGCTCGCCCGGCACGCTCGCAGGTTCGCGACCCTTGATGATCTGTTTGCGTCGAAGCTCGACGAGCATTTCACCGACCTTTGCGTCGTCGCATTGAAAGACCGAAAGATGGTTGACAGCACCTTCCCAGAAGGTGCGTCCCACGACCGCCGCTCGCGATAGCACCATTCGAGTTTCCACGCCCAAACGGTCAAGTCGCTCCTGCACGATCCCCTGTACCGTGGCCGGAAGCGCAAGTGCATCCAAATAGTTTTGCCGGACAACCCAAACATCACCGTCCGTCGTGTCGATCGCCCCCGCGTCGAACAAGAGATGCAGCATTTCCTCGAGCACCAGCGGATTTCCCTCGGCACGCGCGACGAGCTGGTTTACGAGATCCGCCGGCAAGTCAGAAACACGGCTCAATCGATCGCGTACTATTTCTTCGAGGTGCCGGCGCGGCAAAATCGGCAATTGCACGATCGTATGCAGTCCGGTCGTGTCCTCATGCACCGCCGGCCGCCGCTCGAACGCCTCCGGTCGCGTCGCCGTGACGATGAAAACAGGAAGATCATCGACTCCGGAAAGCAATGCGTCGAGCAAATCGAGGCTCGCGTCGTCCGCCCATTGCATGTCGTCACATACCACGACAAACGGCAGCTTGCGCGCCGCGAAACGGCAAAGCCGACTCATGGATGCAATGATTCGCGTTTTCTCCGTGCGTGCAGAATCATCGGAGGGGCTCGCCCCGGAAACCGGTGCACGTGGCGGCTGCAATCCGACCACGATTTCCAGATCGTCGAGAATCGCGCCCATATCATCGAATTCGTCGCCCTCGTCCCACGCGAAACTCGATACGCTCCGTGAAACACGACTCTTCATGCGGAGCCACCGCAGCCCACTCGAAAGCCTCCGTCGTGCACGAGCAGCCGAGTCCTCTTCGCGAATACCAAAACGCCGCCGCAACATCGTCGCAACGAGCCCATACGTCGTCGATTGCGCCAAAGGCGAACCTTGGCCAAGCAGCATGAGAAACGTCTCGTCTCGATGAATGAGCGTCATGACGAATTCCGCAAGCAATCGACTACGACCAATCCCAGGCGGGCCAACCAGCGTGACTCGATGCGCGGTGCCCTCCGCAAGCATCGTTTCCAGCGATTCGAGCAAACGCTGTCGCTCAGCCTCGCGCCCGAAAACACGCGTCGGCATGCCGCGAAAGTCGCATGTCGTCACCGGAGCTCGCAACGGCACGACGCCCATAATGCGATACCCCGTTGGTGACTCTGTCATTGATTTCGCAGCATCCGCATGCAGCGGTGCCACGTTGAACAAGCCAATCAGCCGTCGATACGTTTCCGGACTTATCACAACCGAGCATCGCGGTGCAAGCTGCTCCATGCTGCGCGCAATGCGCACGGCATCACCTACCACTCGAACGACCGGGTTCGTCGACGTTACCGCGCATTCCACGAATGCGCGACCCGTACCGACGCCGATCCGCGGCCCAGGCACTGCAATCCGCAAGGAACGCACAAATCTCGCGCTCGACAATTCCTCCACCACACGCAATGCAGCCGTCACCGCACGCTCGGCATCGTGATCCGATGCGTTCGGAATGCCAAACGCTGCGACGATTCGTTCTCCAACCGATGGCTCGACGACACCACCAAGCTCCTCGACGATATGCGTCACCGCGCGCAAACACCTGTCGATCGATTCCTTGACATCCTCAGGGTCGATAGGTGTGCTGTGCGCAAGGATCCAGGTGAGATCCACCGTCAATACCGTACACACCCGATGCTCGCCTTCAGTGACGACTCCTGCCTCGATATGCGCAGCCGGCGTATTCGACTTTGCGCGCGTAGCCACCACCCCATTGCGAGCAGCCACCAGCGCAGACCACATTTCCCCGACGTTACCGAAGCGCCGCTCGCATCTTGGATCCAGCGCCTTGCGCAGTACTGCATCCACACGCGGACTGGCATCTTCGACGCGGGCGCGGGATGCCGCGTCGAGTGACGCAAAAAAGAGCTGCATGAAGTCTTGGCCTTCGAGCACTCTCCGACCCGTGGCAACTTCGATCACAATGAGGGCCATGGCGAATACATCCGTTGCAGGGCCCGGTGTTCCGTGACTCGAATCGAATTGCTCGGGCGCCCCGTATGCCGGAGAGAAGGCCGTGCGGGTTTTGCCTGTTTTGGTCATCGTTTCGGTTCGAGCAAACGTCGCAGCAACCCCGAAATCCAGTATTTTTAGCGTTTGTCCCGTGCCAGCGCGCGAAAAAATGAGATTGGAAGGTTTTATATCGAGGTGGCTGACGCCTTCTTCATGGGCGACCGTGAGTGCCTGCGCCGCTGGCGTAAGCATGTCAATGCTCGGGCCGATCCCTTGACGCGATTGCCCCGTACGACGCCGTTCGGCAAGAAACCGCTCGAGCGTGTCGCCATCGAGCCATTCCATGACCAAATACGGCGTGAGCGGACCTGCGGGAGACGATGCTGCCCCCATATCGAGCGCTTGTGCAATGCCCGCGTGCCGAGTGGAGAGCCGGTGTAAAAGGCGCGCTTCGGCGCGAAGTCGAGAAAGAAACGTTGCGCGCGTTCGTTCGTCCAGGTGTGTCGGGAGCTTCAGACACTTCACTGCAACGGGAACTTCGAGCGAGACGTGGTGCGCCCGGTACACGATGCCATAACCACCTTCGCCCGCTATGCGCTCGATGGCATATTGGCCGGCAATGGTTTGTCCCACCCAATGAAATGGATCCACGGGTCGGGTCTCCTCGAATGGCCAGTTCATGATGGCTGATCCCGGTGAACCCCGTATCGTTGCATGAGCCTGTGCATATGCGCGCGACCTACGCCTGCTGCCATTGCAGCGCGCGTCACGTTGTAACCGTGCCTTTTCAAGATTTCCTCGACATACGCCTTTTCATAGGCTTCCTTGAGATGCGCGAGGGCCGCGTCGAGCGGCACGTCGACGTCCACACCCAGTGCCGGAAGCGCGAATCGCTGTGCGGCGCTTTGCGCTGCAGCGGGAAACTCCGATAACTTCAGCGAAAGCATCAATTCCACTCGGTTTCGGAGCTCCCGCACGTTGCCGGGCCATGTCTCTGCCAAAAACTCATGGATTGCATCATCCGACAGAGAAGGCGGCGGACATTCCCCCTTTCGAAACGACGCCTCGAAATGGCGTACGAGCATCGGAACGTCGTCGAGTCGCTCGCGCAAGGGCGGCAGTCGCACGGGAACGACCGCCAAACGATAATAAAGATCCTCTCGAAAACGACCTCGCTCGACTTCATTGGCCAAGCTGCGGTTCGTCGCGCCGATGATTCGTACGTCCACGGGGATTGGATCATTGCTCCCCACACGCGATACCTTGCGCGCTTCGAGCGCACGCAGGAGCTTTTGCTGCATATCGAGAGGCAATTCGCCGAGCTCGTCCAAAAATAACGTTCCCCCATGCGCCGCCTCGAACTTGCCCACGCGTTCACGCACGGCGCCTGTGAACGCCCCTTTGACATGCCCAAACAGCTCGCTTTCGACGAGCGTCGCCGAAACTGCCGAACAATCGAAGACCACGAGAGGCTTACGTGCTCTGCTGCTCGCCACGTGAATCGCGGCAGCCGCTAGCTCCTTGCCCGTGCCCGTCTCGCCTTCGATCAATACGGTCGTATCCGTCGGAGCAATACGCTCGAGCAATGTGAAGACGCGACGCATGACCACGCTCCGACCCATCAACTGCCCGAAATGGTCGCGCGACGAAATTGGCAGCTCGATCATCTCTCGCGTCATTTTCAATCGAATCGCCGATGTCCCGAGCCCTATCGTCGAATCCGGCCGCGCATCCGCGTCACGCACGACCACTCCATCGACCGTGGTTCCATTACGACTGCCCGCGTCGACCACCCGCAGCCTATCGCCCTCGATGCGCAAAATGACGTGCTCGCGACTGACGGTCTGATCCTCCAAAACGAAGTCGCATTTTGAGCTGCTCCCGATCCTCACCTCCGGTCCCGCGAGCTCGACGACCCTGCCCGCCATCGATCCCCGCACCACCTCGATGCAGATCTTATGTGTTCGGAGCGCCACAGTTTGCTTGCCACCAGCATCGGCGGTTCTCGTCGACTCATCTCGGTACATGCGCCACGTCTATCAGCGTGCACACGAGCTGGCCAAAAAGTTTGCAATTTATGCAAGTTGCAATCGTACTAACAGTTTCTTCACATACATACTGTAATACAAACTTGTTAAATGTATTGTATATGACGACAGCGTATGCCTGCCTAGGCATGCAAGCATGGCTTTGCCTGTCGCGCGATACGCAATGTCGCGTAGTCCGGCATTTTCTGTGAGTGGTTGGTCCGGTGGTTCTACGCACCGGGCTGCGCAGTCTTCAGCGAGCTTGCTCGCCTGTAAAGTTTTGCAAAACCCCTCGCGCAGTGTGGGCGACGTGTTATTTGTACCCTCGTGCTGGCACTATTTCCCTGGTTTTCCGCGGGTCTTGCGGTCCTCGTCGTGCTCTTCGCACGGATCGTCCGTGGTCGTTTGTATGCCACCTTCGTCGGCGTGCTTCTGACGATTCATACGCTCATTGCCATTGCAATGGCGAAGGTATTCGAGCCCATCCTTCCCATTTACGCATTTCTTCATGCCGCCGTGTACGTGCACTTTGCGCTCCTCGCCGTGCCCAAAATGCGGCCCGTTTGGTACCGAGCGCTCGTCAGCGTGCCTGCCTCGTATTTTCACCGGGGACTTTTTGACCATGGAGTCCCACGAAGCTCGCGCGTCGCTTGCAAGGGCGCTCGAACCTCTGGCGCAGCTTCCGGGGCGAGTATTTGCGTGTCGCGGCAATCACGATCACGAAGCTCCCGAAACCGTCGCGGGAGCGATGCACGACATTGGCGCCACGCTGCTCATCGACGAAGAGCGCACGGTGGAAACACCCGCCGGGCCGGTCCAAATACTCGGTATCGATTTTTCATTTTCCCGCGACCGAGCACAACGGATGAAACGAGTTTTCGCTCGGCACCGCGCATTGAAGGAATGAAGCGCCTCGTGCTCTTGCATGATCCGGGTGCATTTCGGCACGTGCCCGACGGAGAAGCCGACTTGGTCTTCGGCGGGCATACCTGATGGTCAGCTCGGTCTTTTGGTGCTCGGATTGCCCCATACGTTCGTCAGCACGTTCACGCAGATTCCAGATCATGGCCTATGGGCTCTTGGACGTAATCGATTGTACGTGCATCGAGGGACCGGCCATTATGGATTTCCGCTTCGCGTCGGCGTGCCGTCCGAGGAAAGCCTTCTCCGCGTGCATTGGACATCGGACGAGCGGTAGTAGAGCGCCTCTGAATTGGGGAAAGGCAATTCGGGGGGTATGGGGCAGAGCAGTCGGCTCGTCTTTGGGTCGTAGACCCAAAAGACTCAAAGAGCCGCCTGCGAGCCCCCATCGTGACCAATCTCGCGAAGCGCGCGTCCCACGCGCGCGTAGCGAGCATACAAATCCTGCCCCGGTCTTCAACCCGACCCCGACCCAGCCTCGAACCCGCTTCCTTGCGCGACGAACCCATAGTAAGCTCTGCCCGGGCAATGTTGGGTGCTCAGCCTGGCACACTCCTGGTGGGGAAATACCGCATCGAGCGGCAGCTCGTAGCGGCGGCATGGGCGTCGTCCTCGAAGCGACGCATGTTGCGCTGGGCCAAACCGTCGCCGTCAAGCTGCTCAACGCCGAGCATGCTCGGTCGCCCGATGTCGTCGCGCGGTTCCTCCGCGAAGCGCGGATCGCAGCGACTTTGCCGTCGGAACACATCGCACGCGTCAGCGATGTCGGCATGACCGAAACCGGCGAGCCGTACATCGTGATGGAGCGTCTCGTCGGTCGTGACCTCGATGCCGAGCTTCACATGCGCGGCAAGCTTCCCATCGCGGAGGCCGTGGATCTCATGCTCGAAGCGTGCGAAGGCGTCGCCATGGCGCACGCATACAACCTCGTGCATCGCGACCTCAAGCCGGCAAATCTTTTTCTCGCCGAAAGGCCGCTGCGCCCGCGCGTGCTCAAAGTGCTCGATTTTGGTTTGTCGAAGGAAGACACCGGAAATCACGCAGGACTCACCGGCTCCGAGACCGTCTTCGGCACCCCGCAGTACATGTCGCCCGAGCAGATCCAAAGTGCGAGAAACGTCGATGCACGCAGTGATCAACACGCCCTCGGCATGATCCTCATGAAATGATCGCGGGCCAGCCGGCGTTTTCGGCACCCTCCGTCACCCAGCTCATCGTCGTCATCGCGACCCATCCTCCTCCGCATGTTCGAGTGGTTCGTCCTGACGCACCTGCCAAGCTCGACGAAGCCCTCGTGCGCGATGGCGAAACGCCCGGGGGATCGTTTTTCGGATTTGGCAGCATTTGCCGCAGCCATTGCCCCCTTTGGTGGATCCGACGCTCGCACGCGCGCCGAGCTCGTTGCTCGAGCGCTTGTCACGCCAAACGCTCATGTGGATCCCGAGCCGAGCCGGACGTCGCGCGCGCCGACGGACGAAGCACCACGTTGCCGCGGGATTTGCCGCGACCCGCGATGGAGACCCACTCGGCCCTGACCAGCTCCACGCGCAGCCTCGACGCGCACCGCGCTCGAGAAACAAACGCACGGCGATCATCGTTGCAGCGAGCGCCGTGGTGGCCGCAATCATCGTCGTCGCCCTCGTATTCGGCATGGGCGACGATGAACCGACGGTCGTTGCGGATAGCTCGTCGAGCTCGGCTGTCGCTGCAGCGCCCATCGTCGAAGCAGCGCCTCAGAAGACCGCCGCAGCGCCCACGGAAAGCGCGACTCCGGCGGCATCAGCGTCTGCTACGAGCGCGGCAAAACGTCCAAGACTCCGGCTGGCACCAGGCCTGTGCGACAACCCAAAGACTCGGTCAAAACTTCCGTGGAGATGTTTGGTGGTAAAAGGAAATAGCCTCGCCATCGTGCTTGCGTCGATGCTTGCGCTCGTGCCCCATGCAGCTCGCGCCGACGAGCCGCCTGCGGAAACGCCTCCCGTGGAAACGCCTGCGGAAACGCCTCCTCCGGAGATGTCCCGTGCGGATGCGTTGTTCCAAGAGGGCAAACAACTTTTGGAGCAAGGAAAGTTCCTCGAAGCGTGCGACAAACTCGCAGAGAGCGACGCGCTCGATCCTGCGATCGGCACGCTTGGATTGCTCGCGGCGTGTCACGAGCAGCAGGGGCGCACGGCGACGGCATGGCGTGAATACGGTGAGACGGCGGCGCGCGCCGAGGCCGTGGGCGATGAACGCGCCACGTTTGCCCGGGAACGTGTGAAGGCGCTCGAAGCCGAATTGCCGCGGCTGCTCGTGCGTTTGGCCAAACCCCATCCCAACGTGATGATCTATCGAAATGGCATCCGCCTGATGCCCGAAGATCTCGGCATCGTCGTGCCCGTTGATCCAGGCACGTACGAAATCGTCGTTCGATGGCCGGATAAACCGGAATTCCGTGCGACGCTCATCGCCACGTCGCGCAAGACCGCCGAGCTCGAAGTCCCCGATCCCGATCGAGTTGCGACGGCATCGACGGCGCCCGTTCGCCCAGACAAACCTGTGATACCGACTGCGCCTTCGCCGCAACGTATCGGCGCGATTGTGGCCGGTGGTGTGGGGCTCGTTGGTTTTGGCATGAGCGCCGCATTCGCCATCTCGGCCGCCAGCAAGAACAGCGCATCCATCCCGATTGAACAGTCTTGCGGTTCGGCGGCTACGTGTCAGAAGGGCAAGGAACTGCGCGAGCAAGCGTTTGCGGCGGCGACGGTGGCCAACGTTGGCTTTGGCATCGGCGTCGTTGGCGCCGGGACCGCGCTCGTGCTGGCCCTTTTGCCGAATCGATCTTCCACTTTGGCGCGAGAAAAGACCCAAGCCCAGCATGTTCAGTTCGTTCCATGGGCGGGGCGGGACGTTGCAGGAGCGCAGTTCGTCGGGCGCTTCTAAAAGTCTTGCCAAACGCCCCAATACGGGGAAGAATACTGAACATGCGTTCCATATTTTGCGTTGGCTGGGCGTTCGTGGCCCTTGCTGCAATGGCGGGGTGCGAGCAAGTTCTCGGAGTCGAACCGTGGGAGGATCACAATCGCGTAGACGAACCCGATACAGACGACACGCCGACGAGTAGTAGCAGCAGCAGTAGCAGCAGCTCTGGGGCGGCAATGACGTGCATCAATGGCGTACAAGACGGCACGGAAACCGGTGTCGATTGCGGCGGGGATTCATGTGACGTTTGTTCTGACGGACGTGGTTGCAGCATGGACTCCGATTGTCTGAGTAGCTACTGTCCGGTTTCGCGCGGGTATTGTATCTCGCTGAATGGTCGAGACATGTGCGAAGGCGCAGACCCGAACAATCCCCATTGCGCCGACTGCACGCAGAATGCGGCGGAATCCGACGTCGATTGTGGTGGAGATTGCTTGCCATGCCGCGCAGGTAAGGGCTGCACCAATGACGGTGAATGTTGGAGCGGCGTTTGCACGAATGGCGCGTGCGTTGCGGGAGCCAAGGGGACGCGATGCTTCTCGAATGCCGATTGCGCGAGCGGCTCGTGCGGCACGTTGGGATGCCCTATCGACGGCGCGTGCTGTCAATGACCAGTCACCGCCTTCTTTCCGCAAGCCACGCGAGGCCCGCATTGTAAATGATGTCGTGACCTCCTTGAAAAATCGTCACCGTCGACCCAAGGCTCGACCTTTCGAGGAGCACCTTGGCGCCCGCTTGCTCATAAAGCGGTCGTTTCCCTGAAAATACAAGCTCATGGGGCACGCGACGTGTTCGGTCGAGCTCCCTCAGTTGACCCTCCGGAATACGTTCGTTCGGTGATGCGAGATCATTGAATGCTCGAAGCGCATGGTTTGGCGGAACCAGATGATCCCAAATGCCCAAGCCCAAATAAACGGGAACTCGTCCGCGTGCATTCGACAAATATTGGCTCGGGCTTCGCCGCCGGCATTCCTTTTCTGCTGGGCTTCCCGGAATGGGCCGGCCACCGCAAGCTGCCGCGATCTCGCCCGCATAATGCCGTTCGGGCGACGTTTTTTGCATCCATTCGTACCAATCCACCAAATCATAAATCGGCACCCACGAAACCACACCTGCCCATATTTCGGGGTGTTTACCCGCCAGCACGAGCGACGTCATGGCGCTGCCCGAATAACCCACCAAATAAATGCGTGATGAATCGAACCGAGCGCGTTTTTTGGCGTATTCCACCGCATCGAGCACGTCTCCGAGGGAAAGCTCGGAGGCCACCGCTTCGGGTTTGCGATAAGGACCGCGATGATCCGGGTGAATGAGCGCCCAGCCATTTCGTTCGGCAAAAATGGCATAAGGAATGCCAATATTTTGCAAATAGTTTTCGCTCCAGCTATGCAGCACGACGAGCAGCGGCTTCGGCGAATCGCCCGTTGGAGTATAAAACAAGGCTTTTTGTATTGTTTTATCGAGGCTCGAACGAATGTCGACTTCTTCGATCCGGGGAACGCGTGTGCGCCATACCGATAGATCCTGCGCGCCAAATGGAAAGGGCCCACCCACGGCACGCGGATATTCCGGGACCAGCATCAGCAAAGGTTGCCCGGTCGTTATGGTTTCGCCACGAGCGGACGCCGGAAAAAGCACCGCAAATGTCAAAAATACGCTCACCAGGACGAACTTGATGGCCAGCATTCCACCATGCGCACGCAAAGGCTGTACCGACGAACCGAGCCACCGATCTGGGGCGTGTATTCATGGTGCCGCTCGTATGGCAAGGGCCATCCATTTTGCTAACGTCGCGGCAAAGAGGTTTATCGAATGAAACGTTCCTTGTTTGTCGTGGCACTCCTCACGTGTGCGGTTCTTTTGACGCTCATTTCGGGCCGCGTTGCATCTCGAGCCTACGCAAAGCCCAAGCCCAAAGGACTCGAAGTGAAAGCCATGAGCGTAAAAAGTCATACGCTTGCGTCGCGATTTCCGGGCGGCGAGGGCGCCATGAGCGCCAAAGCATGGAAACGTCTCGTTCCAGGGGCGCGCGATGTCACGCTTCCATCTTCGTCGGATGGATCGGCGCAACGTGCGATGTTTTTCGATTCGGGATCGTCCGCGGAAAAACCGCTTCTCGTCGTCTTGCACAGTTGGAGCACGGATTATCGTCAGAACATCGGCATTCCGTATGCTCTGCACGCGGCAAAAAAAGATTGGGTCTTCATTCATCCGAATTTCCGAGGTCCAAACAGAAACGCCGCCGCTGGCGTATCGGACCTCGTGACGAGCGACATTCTGGATGCCGTGGAATACGCCAAGCGGCATGCGCGTGTGGACACGAATCGCATCTATTTGGCGGGTTTTTCCGGCGGCGGCCTCGCGGCGCTCGCCATGGCGGGCCGGCATCCGGACATGTGGGCCGGCGTCGTGGCATGGTGTCCCATTCACGATATCGTGGATTGGTATCGCGAAAATGTCGCACATGTGCCTCGCCGGCATTACGTGGGCAACATCGAAGCCGTTTGCGGAGGTGCGCCGCGCGCTGGTACGAAAGCTTTTACCGAATGCAAAAGACGTAGCCCGAGCGCCGTTTTGGAGCGAGCTCGGCAAGCCGGCGTGCCCATGTACATTGCCGCGGGTGTTCGTGACGACATCGTGTATCCGCGGCACGCCATTGCCGCGTTCAATCAGCTAGCCATTGCCGCCGACCAATTGGCAGACGATTTTCTGCCGAAGCTGAAATCGTCCACGCGCCCTGCATCCCTACGAAGTCCCGCGGGCGAGCTCGACCCATATGCGCTTGCGGGCACGCCCGTGCGCGCGTCGCGCACGTCTGGCAATACGACGCTCGTGCTTTTCGATGGCGGACACGACGTCGTCTACGATGCGGGGTTTGCCTGGCTCGAAGGAAAGCGGCGCATTGCGCAGAAGCGCGTCGCTCCCTGACCCAGGGTTCGCGGGTAAGGTGCGCGAAGCTCTTGCTTGACGGTTCCGTTTTGCACGCGCATCGCGGTACAGTCCGCTCGATGTCCAAGCGCGCCTCTGCTCCTCCCTCGCACTCTGGCCCTCCCACAGCGCTCGATCCCATGGCGCCCACGGTCGAATCTGCACCGCAAAGGCCGCTCGACGCCACCATTGCCGCGCTCCCCGACCTCCCCATCGTGACGCTCGTCGATGCGACCAGCCACGATCCGTTTTCCCTTGCGAGCGGCGAGGTCAGTGCCGGCGCCGTCGACGTCGGACCCGGCGAGCTCGGCGCGCTCGCATCGCAAGCTCGTTACGACGCAGGCCCCGTCCTCGGTGTCGGCGGCATGGGCGAAGTGCGCCTCAGCGGCGATACTCGAATTGGCAGGCGCGTCGCGAAAAAAACGCTCCTCGCCGATACCGATTCGCCGACGGCGCGAGCTCGGTTCTTGCGCGAAGCGCGCGTGCAAGGGCAGCTCGAACATCCTTCGATCGTGCCCGTGTACGACCTCGATTTGGACCCCCAAGGTCGCCCATTTTTCACGATGAAACGCGTGCGTGGCGATACCCTCGAACGCGTCATCGAGCACCTTCGGCGCAAGGACGAAGTCTTCATGAAGCGTTATGCCGAACGGCGACTGCTTTCGGCGTTCATGCAAGTTTGTCTCGCCATCGATTACGCGCATTCCCGCGGCGTGCTTCACCGCGACTTGAAGCCGGGAAATATCATGCTCGGCGATTTCGGCGAAGTGTACGTCCTCGATTGGGGACTCGCGAAAATCGTCGGGGAAAACCCGTCCGACATGGCCGAGACAAACGAGCGTCTCAGCAAGGTGGACGAAGCTCGGCCTGCTCCGCCCAAAATGGGGGAAGCTCCGTTCGGTCCCGAGGGGCTCACGTCGGACAACGCGGCGCTGACGGCCGAAGGCGCGCTTTTGGGCACGCCGGCGTACATGGCGCCCGAGCAGATATTGGGGCACGACGCGGTGGATGCGCGCGCCGATGTGTATGCGCTTGGCGCAATACTATTTGAAATATTGACGTTATCGCGACTTCGTCCGGGGACGCGCGTCGATGAAATCATGCGCGCGGCGCTTTCGGGCGTTCCGACGCAGCCGAGCGAGCATGTTCCATCGATTGCTCCGGAGCTCGACGCGCTGTGCATGCGAGCGCTGGCGCAGGAGCCCGAGGATCGCCTTTCGTCGGCGCGCGAGCTTGCGGAGGGCGTGGAGCGGTATCTCGATGGAGATCGGGATCTCAAGCTGCGGCAGGACTTGGCGCGGACGCATGTCGAGCGTGCCAAAGCATTCAAGGAATCGGAGGCGAATGCGGGCGGTCTGGTGAAAGCCGAAGCGAGCGTGGATGTGGCGAATGCACTCGACCAGTCGCCTCGCGTCATGGCGGTGCGCGAAGTGATTCAGGGGCTGGCGCTCGATCCGGAGGATCGCGCGGCGCAGCGGCTCTTTGTGGAGCTCATCGTGAACACGACGGAGGTGCCGCCCGAGGCCATGCCGGAGCTCGAGCGGGCGCGGGACAAGGCGCGAGCCGAGACGTTGCGGAGCGCATTTTATGGGCTCATGGCGTGGCTTGCGGTGCTTCCGCTCGCATTCGTCATTGGCGTGCATAGCAAGCTCGCCGTCGGCGCGACGGCGGCCGTGGATGTGATGGCAGCGTTATTTGCATTGTTTTATTCGCGGCGGCAACGTATTGGTGCTGGCGTGCCGATTGCATTGTCCGTGCTCGTGGCGGCGACGGTGGCGTTATCGAGCTGTTATCTTGGGCCGTTTGCGCTCGTGCCCACGTGTGCGGTGTCCGCAATGCTGATTTATGCGATGCATGCGACGCCGTACGAGCGGCGTGTGGGCGTCGTCGTCTTCGTCGCGTTTACGTCATTGCCTTTCCTTGCGGAATTTACGGGGGTACTTGGTCGGTCGTACGTGTTCGAGGCGGACAGGCTCATCATATTGGCGCGGGCGGTGGCATTGCCGGAGACGGCGACGCTCTTGGCGATGCTGTATTCGACGCTGTCGTTCATCGTGTTTTCGGCGTGGATCGTGGGCCGCATGCGTGACGCGCTTTCGGCGAGCGAGCAGCAGAAGCTCGTACAATCGTGGCTGTTGCGCAGGCTATTTCCGGACGCAATGGCGGAGAGGTGAGGTTTTCACGCGGACGTCGTTTTCTTCGCCACGATGAAGCGCCGCCCGCACGCCACGGGACGTATCGAGTGCACTGGTTGCGCGGCGCGGGCATCGTAGAGCGGCGATTCCGACGATGACGACTGCACTTTAGAGCTCTTACCCATGCGCGGTCACCGCGCTGGTAACGACGGTCGCATGTCGACCCTTCCGTGGTCACCGCGCTGGTGACGACGGTCGCATGTCGACCCTTCCGTGGTCACCGCGCTGGTGATGATGGGCAGATGTCCAACCTTGCGTTGTGACCACGCGGGTGACGGGCCTCGATGATGGACCCTTTCTGCGTCACCAATTTGGTGATGTGCGCCGGTCGAGCAGCCTGGACTTGCCATCAGGGTCAGCTTCTGGTTTGATGCGCATCATGTCCAATCCCACTCCTGAGGTCGTGGGTTCGCAAAAAGCCTACGAGCAATACCTTTCTGAAGCAGAAGCGCTGGCCGATGCCGACGTGCGCCCATTTCGCGCGGATGGATCGCTGGCGCTTCACAACGTCGAGATGGGTCTCGACGCCATTTCGCCCCACGTTGATCGGATCAAAGCGGAACTGCCGACCGTGGATGTCGTTGCGCTGCAAAAGCTCCCCGACTTGGCGCTTGCGGTCATTTATGCGGCGGCGCAGGTGGATCGTACGAGCGACGGGTCGACCGGCGCGCTGATCGACAAGGCCCGAGCATCGCGCACGCTTTTGCTTGCATCCGCGGAAGCATTGGCCGTCGCCGGAATCTTGCCGGCGCATGAAGTCGAGCGAATTCGATCGGGCACTGGGCCCATCGATTTGGCGCAAGACAACGTCGATCTCGCTGCGCTTTTGACCAAACACGCTACGGCGATAGCCGGAAAAACTGCGGTCACGCCGGAGCAGGTGACGGAAGCGGCGCATGTGGGGACCGAGCTGCTCAAACGGCTCAAGCCCAAGGGTACGCGGAGCAAAGACCCAGCGATCGAGGCTGTGGCATTACGTGATCGATTCTGGACGCTGCTTGCGATGCGCCACAAGGAGCTGCGGCGTGTGGGAATGTGGTTGTGGATGGACGAGGTGGATCGATTCGTTCCGGCGCTGCAATCGCGGACGGTGCGTCGGAAAAAGCCGGAAAACGGTTGAGGGGGCTGGCGCGGGGAATGGGTCACGACGTGCGAGCGCCCGCAGCAAAAAGGTTGCGGCACGCATATGCAAGTGCTCATCGGCCTGCATTGACGTTCCTTGCCATCATCAATTGGCCAAGCGCTGCGCGTCGTCGCCGTCGTCCGTCTCGTCGGGCTTGTACCAATCGGGCGGGCTGTAGTCGACCGGGGTCCACTTGCTGAGCGGATCCCAGAAATACTCCTCCACGGGCGTGAGGTTGACGTTGGTCAAGCCGTGCTCGTCGCGCAATTGCCGCACGCGATCGGTGACGATGATCGAGCCGGGCATGCCCCATGCTTCGAAGATGTCCTCACCCGTCCAGGATCTCTCATCGATCGCAAACCCACGTACGGTGTCGACGCCTGCGCTCAAGCACCTATCACAGGTGATCGGTTCACCATACTCGATGAGGCTTCGCTTCATATCGACACGTGTGCCGAATTGTCGCACTTCAACATGGTAGTAGTTCACGGGTCTCTTGCCCAAACGCGCGGGTCGCACACGCACACGTTCGAGCGGCGTGAATTCATTGATTCCACGCAGCCCTGCCTGTTCCCATGCCAGTCGGAAACGATGCGAAACAAGGATGGACATCCCGAAAAATGCGACGTCGCCCAACTCGCGGCCGTATGCCTTGATTGCTGCCCGGTAGGGAGGCAGCCAGCGCAAATTCGTCACGTTGATGCCGCACGTAGGGCAATACAGGGCGTCGCCTCGATGTATCGGCTCTGTCTTCTCGAACCATGTTTCATACGTTGAACCGACTTCGACTTTCAGCACGTAAAACTGCATCATTGCCTCGTCAGAGTCCATTCGGGAAGCGCCAGTTGAGCGTCTTGTCGCAACGAGGAAAACAGGGTGCACAGCCGCAGGCAAGTTTTTGGCTCGCTGGAGAGGCATTGTCGTGGTGGAGAGATTCTAGTAACGCTACCGGATGACGTTTGACCAACGGCGATTCGCGTCGCTCGCCGCATCATTCACCGGCGCAAGCCCAATTCTCGACGTCGTTCGTCGAACCAGCGGCGTGCCGGCGCCATGTCGTCGAAAAAGCGGACAGGAAAATCGCTTACCCGTCCAAGGAGCTTTGCCGCGCGGAAAAACATCGTCATCATTACGCGAAGATGGAAACTTGCGCCAACCACAGCGGTCCCGTGCGTGGGCACGGATGGGTCCGGCGGTTCGGCAGAAGCAGCGCGCCGCGCCTCCGACGTAAGGTTTGTCACTCGATGGAGATCGATGACCAGAAAAAGGTGCGTGCGGTTGGCGGAAAATTCCTTCTGAACAACCGCCATACGTTGAACGTCCGCTGCGGTGACTTCGCCGATGTAATGCCCGATCAAGACGTCGGGCTCTTCGGTTGTTGCATACGATCGATCGCTGAAATCGGACATGGTCTTACGCCGACCCCGTCTTCTTTGCCGCGATGAATCGGCGTACGCCCGTGACGACCGCATCGCCCAAATCGAGCGGTATCGATCGACGAATCGTTTTCAGTGCATCTTCCCGAATACGCAATTTCGTCACCCGATGCGCGTGCCTGTCGAGCTCGCCGAATTGCGCGGCCCGTTCATACGCGCGCTCGAGCAGTTTGTCGGGTGACACCAATTCATCGAGCATTCCTGCTGCGACGGCTTCTTCGGGCGTGTACATCGTGGACAGCGTCGCCGCGCGCTGGAAATGCGCCGGCGGCAATCGCAATCGCATCACCTCCACCGCAACCCGCGGCATGGGCAATCCAATGGCAACCTCGTTGGCAACGTATTTGTAGTCGCCAGCAGCGCCGATGCGGTAATCCGCACACAGCAACAGAAAAAGACCCATTGCCATCGCGTGACCACTGCTCGCCGCAATGACCGGCCGAGGAAACGACAAGAGCCGCGCCGTCATGGCAAACCCTGCGTTGAGCATCCCCACCGCGGCCGGGCCGCCCGAACGCATCACCTTGAGGTCGAAGCCTGCCGAGAATGCATCGACCCGACCCGTCAGCACGATCATCGCATCGTCTCGCTCGGCGCGATCGATGGCCTCGTTCAATGCTTTGAACATCTGCGGCGAAAGCGCATTACGCTTGCCGTCGTCCATCGTGATCGTGGCGACTTCGCCGTCGCGATGATAATTGACCGGTGACTGGCTCATGAAACGCTCCTCTTGGGAAGAGCCGCGAGCATAATCCAACATTCATGCCCATGGCTACCAAAAGAATGTCGACGTGAGCGCTTGTGTTCGATCGCGCAGCCGAGGTCTTCGGTCATGCGACCCCTTGCCGTTGCCAGGGACGTCTCCAGACATGACAGTGGGGCGCGCAGGGCGCCTGCCATTGGAGGGGAGGTACCATGACCCGATTGTGCTCCGTATTTTCTGCGATGTTCGCGACTGTTGCACTTGCCGCACCCGCCGTCGCCGCCGACGGTGCGGTCGTCAAAATGGTGGATCCATCCGGCAAGACCCTGGGCACGCTCGACCTTCGAAGCACGCCCAACGGGGTCCTCATTACGGGTGAGCTATCCGGCTTGCCGCCAGGGCCTCATGGTTTCCACATTCACGAAAAGGGCGCATGCACGCCCAATTTCGATGCGGCCGGCGGACACTTCAATCCGACCGGCGCCGAGCACGGCTTTCGCGATCCCGCGGGCCCACACGCAGGCGATTTACCCAATATCGTCGTTCCGCAAAACGGTCGGATGAAGATCGAAGTGTACGCGCCGGGCGCCATGCTCGACCAAGGAAAAAAATAGCCTGCTCGCAGACGAGGGCACGGCCATCGTGGTGCATGCACAACCGGACGATTATACGACCGATCCCGCGGGGGCAGCGGGCGCGCGCATTGCGTGTGGCGTCATACAGAAGAAATAGACCTTGCGGCGGTCTTGTCGCTGACCATCGACCCATCGAAGGCGAAGTCGAGGCGGACGGCGCCCGCACCTTGCAATTCATGCAAAATCTGGTTTAGTTCGCCCTACCCGGAGCTTTTGCATGAACACCGCCGTCGAGTTGCCCGATCCAAGCCACGAAACACCGCACGCCGCGCTTTCCCCCGAAGAGGCCGCCAAGGTCGCCGCGGCGCTTCCATTGAACCACCGCTTCCGCCTCGGCGCCGAAATCACACCCGTCCAGCGCGCCTACCTCGACAAAAACGGCTACCTCGTGTTTGCCCGGGTCGCATCGCCCGACGAGGTCGCACGCATCGTCGCCGAAGTCGACCGCGTGCAGGCGCAGTTCCTCGCCGAAGGGCGGCGCAAGGTCCACGGCATTCCCATTTGGTTCGGCCGCGACGAACAGGGAAAACCTTATCTGCAGCGCACGGGTTTTCTGTCGGTCCATTCCGACTATGTCCGCCAATTCGTCACCGATGCTCGCTTCGAGCCCATCCGGAAGCTCGTCGGCAAAGACGCTCGCATTGGCCATGAAGAAAAGGATGGCGTCGTGTTCAACCGATACATCCGCACGAAAGGCAGCCTCCGCCCGGGCCTTGCGTGGCACACCGACGGCCTGCGCGACGCCTTTTATGGACAGCTCCCCGGCCCGATGCTCAACGTGGGCCTGCACTTCGAGCGGATTACCCCGGAAGACGGCGGCCTACGCATCATTCCGGGCAGCCACAATCAAGGATGGCGCGATTTCTTGTTTCGCAAGCTTTACTTCGTCGACAATCGGCCCGACCCGGCGGAAGTCATGGTGGAAACATGGCCGGGCGACCTCACCGTGCACGACGGCCGCACGTGGCATCGCGTCGCCGCGTCCCAATACACCGGCGCTCGCAGCCGCCGCCAAAGCATGTACGTGCCGTACGTGACCGGGCCGTACCAGCCCAAATCCGAGCAAAGCGACACCGCGTCGTACCTCAAAGCCTTCGACCTCATCATACGCGCCAAAACCTGGCTCGGGCGCTGACATAGACACGGTCACGGCACGCG
Organism: Polyangiaceae bacterium; assembly: GCA_016715885.1. Taxonomy (NCBI): domain Bacteria; kingdom Pseudomonadati; phylum Myxococcota; order Polyangiales; family Polyangiaceae; species Polyangiaceae bacterium. The sequence continues at coordinate 118,709 of JADJXL010000010.1, read as the reverse complement.
CATTCGTCGTCGCCCACGCGGACGAGCAAACGCGGCTGGTGTGCTTGGCCATTCGGCGCAGTTGTCATTCTCGACGTTGCGGTAATCCGGCGGCCTACGGATTGCACGCTCTTGCTCGGGAGCGGAAGCAGTTATGTCGACAACAGAGGATGCTCCGAGGTCGGCGAGGGTTGCTACGGGTGTGCCCGGTCTCGACGCGATTTTGCACGGTGGACTGTTCGAGCGTTCGTCGACGCTCGTGTTCGGCCCTTCGGGAGCTGGCAAGACCATTCTCGGCAACCAGATCGTTTTTCACCACGTCCGCCAAGGCGGGCGGGCGGTATACATTACGCTATTGACCGAGACGCACGGGCGCATGCTCGACTACCTCCGTACGCTGAGCTTTTTCGACGACAAGTTCATCCCGGACCAACTTTCCTTCATTGGCGGTTATCAGCACTTGATCAAAGAAGGCATGGCGAACTTTCTTCACGTGATACACAAGGAGACGCACGAGCGTGGCGCGACGATGCTCGTGCTCGACGGCATCGCGGTCATTGAAGCGCTGACCGGCTCCACGCTCGAATTCCAGAAATTCATTCAGCAACTCTCGGCCCTGGTCGCCGCGGCGGGTTGCACGTTGCTTTTGCTCGCAAATAGCCAGCAAGACAGGACCTTCGTCGAGCACGGCATGGTTGATTCGGTCATGGAAGTATCCTATCGGTTCGTGGGCGTCAGAAGCATACGTCAGCTCGCGATTACCAAGTTACGCGGAAGTGATTTCATTCAAGGACGGCACACGTTCCGGATCACGAGCGACGGGATTGTCGTATTTCCACGATTGGAGGCGATGGTATCGCAGGCCAATCTCGTGAGCGGCGAGCGGCGGACTCGCAAACAATTCGGCATTGCACGCCTCGATGAGATGCTCGAGGGCGGCGTCAATACCGGTTCGACGACGGCGCTCTTGGGTGCACCTGGTGCTGGAAAAACGCTTCTTGGTGTGAACTTTCTCGCGACAGGTGGCGCCGCTGGCGAGCGAGGTCTTTATTTTGGTTTTTACGAATCACCACCGCGTCTCATTGCCAAAGCCGATGCGATTGGGCTGAATTTCAGCAAGCTGATGCAAGAGGGCTTGTTGGATGTCGTTTGGCAGGCACCGGTCGAGCGCTTCTTGGACGAGCTGGCTCATCAGCTTTTGGATATCGTGCGGCAGCGACGGGTGGAGCGCGTCTTCATTGACGGCATCGACGGCTTTTTGCGTGCGGCGATGCTTCCGGAGAGGCTGCCGGCATTTTTTACCGCACTATGCAACGAGCTGCGTTTTCTGGGGGTGACCACGCTGTTCAGCGAGGAGCTGGAGTTGTTTCAAGAGGACATCGACGCGCCGATTGCGGGCATGTCGGCCATGGTCGAGAATTTGATTTTGCTGCGCTATGTGGAATATCGCGCGCACCTTCATCGCCTCATTTCCATTCTCAAAATGCGCGAGAGCGGCTACGACAGCGCTTTGCGTGAGTTCACGATTTCGCGCACGGGGATCGACGTGGCCGAAACTTTTCACAGTGCCGAAGCGGTCTTGACGGGTCGAGCACGCGCCGCGTCGATCGTGTCGGGCCGTTCCTCGGGACGAAGTCGGCGGAAGCCATGAAGACGATCCTTGTCATCGACGACGAGATGGCGATTGGCGAGGTCATCGACATTGCAATGACCGACGAGGGGTATCGGGTTCTCCATGCGGCCGACGGTCGTGAAGGACTGCGGACTCTCGATGCGGAAACGGTCGACCTCGTCATTACCGACTTGATGATGCCCATCGTGGATGGCCGCGAGGTTTTGCGAGCCATTCGAGGGGATGCGCGTAAGTCGAAGATACCGGTGATTCTCATGAGCGCCGCGCGTGAAATCGTTGCGGCCGACTCGCTCGGCGAAGATGCGTTTTTGCAAAAGCCCTTCAACTTGAAGGAGCTTTCTGCTCAGATCCACCGGCTGATTGGCCGCCCCGAAACGTGAGCACGGTGGCGACTCGTTGTCGATGCTACCCGAGCGGGCGAGTCGTGCTATGGTCTTCTCATTATGTCGAGTTGTGCGATCCCCGAACGCCGTGACGTCGAATGGCGGGTGCGTGTCGGTGACGATGTGCGATCGAGCATCGAGGCATTGTTTGCGTCGCAAAAAACGCTCGAGGATGTCGTGCGCTGGGGGCTTGGCATGAATCCCATCCAGCTCGTGAAAGACGTCGTCGTGCAGGATGAATACACGCACGATGTCGTCATGCAGCACCCGAGCGGCGTGTGGCTCGTGTACGATACGACGTGACTGGGTGGATTGGCGGCGGTCGCCGTCTGGGATCACCAACCTACTGCGGACGAATTGCTCGGTGCGCGTGTCGCTCGCGGCTGGGAGCCGACGCCGACGGGGACGAAGGATGGTCCTCGGGTGCTCGGGCACGCGCGGCGATTGGTCGAGTAAGTCATTTCGTCGACAATGCTGCAATGATGGGTTTTTCTGGCTGCCCTGGCGCCAGAGGATCCTCGATGATTGGGCTAGGCTCGCCCGGCGAAGGTGGCGCAGGCGGTGGATCCCGTCGCGGTGGCTCGGCGGGCGCGGGATCGCCCACGGGGCCCTTCTTGCGCACCGGGTCGCGCACGGGAGGACCTTGTTCAGGCTCGCGCATGGGCGGTTTTACGGGCTCGGCAGGCCCAGGCGGGGGCGGTTCGGCAGGGGGAATGATCTTGCCTTCGCGTTCCATCTGTCCCGGCATGACAAATTTGATGTTGGTGCTCGGATTCCGTTGCGTGTGGACGCCTCGAAAAAATTTCCCGCCTCGCGCCCGCGTGGTGTACGGTTCCTCCCGCCACAACCGCCCACGACCACGATGCACGCTCCTTCTGAAACCGCTCGCACACTCCTCGAATCCTTGCCTTCGCGCGGCCGCCTCATCGAGCTAGCCCGCTCCTTCGGCGTCTCCGTCCCCCAAAAAGCGACCAAAGCCGAGCTTGCCGCAGCGCTCGCCCGCTCCGAGCAGGTCCGCATGCGCGCCGTCGTTTCGTGGATGGCTCGCGACGAGCTTCGTGCTGCGTGCCAGGCCCTTCAGCTCGATCCTACGGGCCGCGCACGTCAAGAGCTCGCTGCGCGCCTCCTCCAAGCCCTCGGCGTGCGCGATAGCTCCCCGCCGCCCGGTCTCTTCGGCGCACGTGTCGTCATGCGCGATACCCCCGTTCGCGGCGACATCACCCTCGTCCGCCAGCGCCAATACCTCGTCGAAGACGTCTTCGCCCCCGAAGCCCCCAACGAAGCCACCCGCGTCGACTTGGTTTGCCTCGACGACGACGCCCAAGGTGTCCGCCTCTCCGTCCTGTGGGAGCTCGAGCTTGGTGCGAAAGTCCTCCTTCCCGAAGCCGAGGGGCTCGGTGCGGTGCAATCCGTCGACCCGCCGCGTCGCTTTGCCGCGTATTTTCATGCTCTCAAATGGAGCAGCGTCACCGCCACGCGCGCCGATCGTTTTCAATCGCCATTTCGCGCTGGCATCAAGCTGCTCGACCATCAGCTCACCCCCCTCAAAAAAGCCCTCGAATTGCCCCGGGCAAACCTATTCATCGCCGATGACGTCGGCCTCGGAAAAACCATCGAAGCCGGCCTCGTCATGCAAGAGCTCCAGCTCCGGCAACGCGTCGCCTTCGTCCTCGTCGTGTGCCCAGCATCGCTATGCCTTCAATGGCGCGGCGAAATGGAAAAACGCTTTGGCCAACGCTTCGAAATCATGGACCGCGACCTCGTCGCTCGCCGCCGTCGCGAACGCGGCTTCGGCGTCAATGCTTGGAGCACCCACAATCGTTTCATCGTATCGTATCAAACCCTGCGCCGCCCGGAATACCGCGAGCCTCTCCTCGTGCATTTGGGCACGCGTTTGAAAAAAAGCCTCCTCGTCCTCGACGAAGCCCATACCGCGGCTCCCGCTTCGGCCAGTCTGTACGCCGTCGATTCGCATATCACCTACATGATGCGCGACGAAATCGGCCCCCGCTTCGAGAATCGTCTGTTCCTCTCCGCTACCCCCCACAACGGCCATTCCAATAGCTTCAGCGCCCTCATGGCCATGCTCGATCCACAACGCTTCACCCCCGGCGTTCCCATCGCCGCCGGCTCGAAATCCCTCAATGCCGTCATGGTCCGCCGCCTCAAACGCGACCTGCAAGCCCTCGGCAAAAGCGATTTCCCCACGCGCGACGTCGTCCGTATCCCCCTGCATCCCACGGACAGCCCCGAGCTCGAATTGTCCCGCATGCTCGCTGAATACACCGACCTCGTGAAACCCAAGCGCGGCCGCGGCCAGCTCGTCTTCATCAATCTCCAAAAGCGCCTGCTCTCCAGCATCGAAGCCTTTCATCGCACCTTGCAAGCGCACGCCGCCCGCGTGGGAAATCCTTCCCCCCAGCAAAGCACGTTTTCACGCCCCGCCGACGAAGACGAAGATGCACACGGCGTCGACGACGAACAGCGCGACGCGGAAGATGCCGCCGACGTAGCGTCCGCCTCGACCGCCATCTCCTCGCCCGAAGGCCGTGCCCGCGAGCTGCTCGAAAAAATGCTCGACGTCTCCCGCCAGCATCGTCTTCGGCCCGATGCCAAAGTTGCTTGGCTCCTGCAATGGCTTCGTACCGAGCTCTGTCCGGGCACGTGGAACGACCGTCGCGTCATTCTTTTCACCGAATACGGTGATACCATGCGGTATTGGCAAAAGATTCTCGGAGCCGCATTCGAAGACACCCGTCGCGGCGATGAACGCATCGCCGTTTTTCATGGCGGCATGGGCGACGAAGCCCGCGAGGAAATCCAACGCTCGTTCAACGGCGACCCCAAAGAACACCCCGTCCGCATCCTCATCGCCACCGACGCCGCCCGCGAGGGCCTCAACCTGCAAAACCATTGCGCCGACCTCTTCCACATCGACATTCCGTGGAACCCCGCCCGCATGGAGCAACGTAATGGCCGCATCGACCGCACCCTCCAGCCCGCCCCTCGCGTACGGTGCCATTACTTCGTTTACCCCGACCGCGAAGAAGACGCCGTCCTCGAAAAGCTCGTCCACAAAGTCGAAACCATTCAATCCGAGCTTGGCACCTTGGGCGAAGTCGTCATCGAGCGCATCGAACGCACACTCAGCCGCGGCATCGACAAAACCACCGCCGCCGAGCTCGACCAAGCCGAGCGGCTCCCGGGGCACGTCGAAACCACCAAACGCGAGCTCGAAACCCAGCGTTGCGACGCCAAAACCCTCGCCCGCGACCTCGATCAGGCCCGCCGCATTCTGGAAGATTCCCGCAAAGTCCTCGATTTTCGCGAAGAATTGCTCCGCGACGCCATCGACGTCGGCCTCGAAATAGCCGGCGCCGGCCCCCTCTTGCCCCTCGAAAAAACCATCGAAGGCCAGCAAGCCTTTGCATTGCCAACGCTACCCCCGAGCTGGGATCGCACCCTCGATAGCTTGCGCCGCCCCCGCCGCCGCGACGAAGCCGAATGGGAATGGCGCAAGCAGCCCCCTCAGCCCGTCGTCTTCAAAGCCCTCGGCCGCATGGGCGAAGACCGCGTCCATTGCATTTGGAACACCCCTTCGTCCAGCGCATTCTCTCCCGCTTCTTGGCCCAAGGTTTCGGCTCGCAGGACCTCTCCCGCGTCACCATCGTCCCCGACGACCGCCATGGAGTCCCCCGCGTCTTGGCGCTCGGCCGTCTTTCCCTCTTCGGCCCCGGTGCGGCCCGATTGCACGACGAAATGATCGCCGTATCCGCCCATTTTCGCGAAAGTGGCGAAGGTGATCATTTGACACCCCTATCGGCCGAAAGCGATCGCATTGCATTGGCGGACCTGGAAAACTTGCTCACCCGCGTCGCCGATCTCCCTCCGGTGCCCGACGTTTTGCGCCGTCGTTTGGTCAAGACCGCTCCGAGCGACTTTGCCACGCTCTTCAAGCACGTGCGGGACGAAGCCGACGGACGCGCGCACGAGGCGTCGCAACAGCTCGCTCGTCGAGGCGCCAAAGAAGCCGACGATTTGCGTGAAATCCTCAAGGCGCAACGCACGGAAATTCGAGCGCAGCTCCACCAGCAGCTCGAATTGCCCCTCTTCAACACCCAGGACCAGGCGCTCGAGCCGCAAAAGAATCAATTGCAGAACGAGCGCAAGGAAATGCAAAAACGCCTCGCGCGCATCGACGATGAAATTCGCGACGAACCCGCCCAGCTCGAAGCCCTGTATCACGTCAGCCTGAAACGCCTATCGCCCGTGGGCCTCGTGTACCTTTGGCCAACGACGAGTTTTTGAGCACGCACCATGACCGACGCCGACAAACGCTTCCACGAACAATGGCTGGGCATGGCCCAACCCTCCGAAGGCCTCGTCGTCTCCGTCCCCGTCCTCGTCGACGCCCAATGCGCCGAAAAACACGCACGCGAAGACCACCTCGCCTTCCTCGAATGCCTCCACCAAGACGCCAAAGGAAATCCTCGCGTCGCCCACCTCGATACCCTCTTCGCCCGCGTCCTCGGCCTCGCCGACAACCGCTTCCATCGTCAAGCCTCCCTCCCCGAAGACCTCTCCCTCTACGTCCCCGAAGGCAAACAACTCCTCCGCCCCACGTGCGCCCTCCGCGCCGCAAAACCCCGCGACGACGCCTCCTCACCCGCCGAAAACACCCCCGCCGCCATTGCCGGTCGCCCCTATACCCTCCTCGTCTGGGACATCCCCCCCGCCGTCGATAACCTCGACAAGCCCGAGACCACCACCGGCACCTGGGAATACCCCGCCCAAGCCAAGTTCGAACGCCTCCTCCGCGAATGCCGCGTCCCCATCGGCATCCTCTCCAATGCCCACGAAGTCCGTCTCGTCTATGCCCCCCACGGCGAATCCAGCGGCTGGATCGCCTTTCGTATCGCCGACATGGCCTCCGTCAGCGGACGACCCCTCTTCGATGCCTTCGTCATGCTCCTGTCCCGCGAACGCCTCTTCGGCGTCGCCCCCGAACAGCAGCTCCCCGCCATCCTCGCCGAAAGCCGCAAACGCAACGCCGACGTCACCACCGAATTGTCCCGCCAGGTCTTCGGCCCTCGAAGTCCTCCTCGCAGGCTTCTCCGCCGCCGAAGACCGCGACGGCACCCAAGCCCTCCGCGCCGCGCTCGAACGAGAAGACGACCATCTTTATGCCGGCCTCTTGACCCTCCTCTTGCGCCTCGTCTTTTTGCTCTATTGCGAGGATTGGGGCCTCCTCCCCATGGATAACCCCCTCTTCGCCGAAAACTACAGCATCCTCGGCCTCTTCGGCGCCCTCCAGGCCGACGCCGCCAAATACCCCGACACCATGCATCGCCGCTTCGGCGCCTATCCCCGCCTCGTCGCCCTCTTTCGCTCCGTCTTTCTCGGCGTCGAGCATCGCGGCCTCCGCATTCCACCGCGCCGCGGACAGCTCTTCGACCCCAATGCCTTTCCCTTCCTCGAAGGCTGGGGCCCCGAAGGCAGCGCCCCCATTACCCAACCCGAAGCCCGCGCCGCCACCGTTTTGCCCAGCATCGATGACGGCACCATCTACGCCGCCCTCGAAAAACTCCTCTTCCTCGGCGGACAACGATTGTCCTACAAAGCCCTCGACGTCGAGCAAATCGGCAGCGTCTACGAGGCCCTCATGGGTTTTGCCGTCCGCCGTATCGAGAGCGGCGCCGTCCGTATCAAGCTCGGCAGCAAAAAAGGCGCCGCACGCGTCTGGGTCGAAGCCGCGCAGCTCCTCGCAACACCCCCCAATCAGCGCCAGCGGTGGCTCCAGGACGAGCTTGCCTTCGACAAGAACGTCGCCGAAAAAATCGCCGATGCCGTCAAGTCCGCAAAAACCCCCGACGATGCCCTCCTCGCGCTCGAAAGCTTCTCCGGTCGCACCCCCGAACGCGCCCGTCCCGGAACGCTCGTCATTCAGCCTGGTCCCGAACGTCGCCGCACGAGCAGCCATTACACCCCCCGCGCATTGACCGAGCCCATCGTCGCGCGCACCCTCGAGCCCCTCATCAAGGCCATGGGGGAAAACCCTTCGTCGGACACGCTCCTCAATTTGGTCATCTGCGATCCGGCCGTCGGCTCGGGTGCCTTTTTGGTCGCGGCGTGCCGGTATCTCGCCGATCACGTCGTCGCGGCGTGGACGCGCGAGGGCGCCTTGGAAAAGGTCGCGAGTGCGCACGAGGATGTCGTCAATCACGCCCGGCGTCTCGTCGCGCAGCGATGTTTGTATGGCGTCGACAAGAACACCTATGCCGTGCAGCTCGCGCGGCTCTCCTTGTGGCTCGTCACGATGGCGCGGAACGAGCCATTTACCTTTGTGGATCATGCCATTCGCCATGGGGATTCGCTGGTGGGCCTCGGATTCGATCAGATTCGGGCATTTCATTGGAAGCCCAAGGCGCAGGTCGAGACATCGGCGGGTCTGTTGAAGGAGGCGCTCGACGAGGCGATATCCATTCGGCGGCAGATATTGGATTTGGCCTCCGAGGGCACGTATGCGGCGCAGCGTGAGAAGGAGCGGTTGCTCTTCGATGCCGAGGATGCGCTGGGGCGGGTGCGTTTGATGGCGGACTTGGTGGTGGGCGCCTTTTTCTCGCAGAAGAACGACAAGGCGCGGGACGCGGAGCGTGATCGGCGGCTCGATCGGGTGACGTCATGGCTTGCGGCGGACAAGGCGGGGGATTTTGCGAAGGCGCATGCGATTGAATTGGAATTGCGGGCGATGCAGGCGGAGCTGCGCGCGGAGCAGGTGCCGTTTCATTGGATGATCGAGTTTCCCGAGGTATTTGGGCCGGGCAGGGCGGATCCGCTGGAGGGGAACAAGGTGACGGGCACGGCGTGGGTGGATGCGTTCGTCGGGAATCCGCCGTTTGCGGGGAAGAATGCAATAGGGGACATGGGCGGGCCATGTTATGGTCCGTGGCTTCTTACGATTCATGATGAGGCGCATGGAAATGCCGACCTGTCTGCGCATTTTTTTCGCCGTGCTGATAGCCTGCTGGGTACCAATGGAACCATTGGTCTTATTGCGACCAATACGATTGCGCAGGGGGATTCTCGAGTATCGGCCCTCGAATATTTGCTCCATCGAGGGTTGCGCGCATATGATGCAACCAGCACGCTGTCGTGGGCAGGCGATGCGAATGTGACCGTGTCGGTTGTGCTCATGGCCAAGGGTGGAGTGGCCATGCATGTGGGTGCTTGCAGACTTGACGGGAGAGTTGTTCCGGAAATCAATTCACGCTTACGGAGCGGTTCGGAACGCTCTATGGCAGCTAAACTTGAAAATAACGTTTCGGTTTATTCTCAAGGGAGTATCATGAATGGAGCTGGATTTATTTTATCCGCTTCAGAACGAGACGATCTAGTCAGCAGAAACCCATCTAATGGGGACCGGATTTTTCCTTATATCGGGGGCGAGGAGGTAAACACAAACCCGAGACAAGTTTTCGACCGATGGACGATCAACTTCGGGCAAATGACTTTGGAAGAGGCCGAGCGATGGCCTGAGCTCATTACTATTGTACGGGAACGTGTGAAACCAGAACGCGATCGCTTAAAGGACAACACTATAGGAATGCAACAAAAGAAGTATTGGTGGCGATTCTGGGCCGATAGAACGGCGTTCTACGACGAACTTCGCAAAGCACCCAAATGTCTCGTAACGGCACGCGTTACGAAGCATCTGTGCTTTTCGTTTCAGCCCACAGACCGTGTTTTTAGTGAGCAGCTTCTTATATTTCCATTCGATCAGTACACATGTCTTGCTATTCTGCAATCCCGCATTCACGAGCCATGGGCACGGCTGCACTCCTCTTCGCTCGAAGACCGGCTACGTTACTCCGCCTCGGACTGCTTCGTCAACTTCCCCTTCCCCGCGCCGGATCCGCGCACCGTCTTTCCCGCATTGGAAACCATCGGCGAAACGCTTTACACGACGCGCGCCAAGCTCATGATCGACACCAATCAGGGCCTCACAAAAACCTACAATGCCCTGAAAGACCCCGCGTGCGAGGACCCGCGATTTCTGCACCTCCGCAAGCTCCACGAAGACATGGACCGCGCCGTGCTCGAAACCTACGGCTGGAACGACATCGCCGTGCCGCCGTATTGCGCCCTGTCGGACGAAGACCGAGCCGCGCAACAAGCGTTCGAGGACGAGGTGATCGATAGGCTGTTCGTGCTGAATGCCGCGCGCGCCGAGGACGAGAAGAGAGCCGCCGCGGCGACGGCAAAACCGGCGAAAGCGCCGCGCAAGGCTGCCGCAAAGAAAGAGGCCGCGACGGAGACGCCCGCAGAGCCGGCGAAAAAAGGGCGCAAAAAGAAGGACGAAGGCCAGGGGAATTTGGGGTTCTGAACGGGGGGCGCGATCCAGGCGGGGACACCTCACCCCCTAACCCCCTCTCCCCGACGCTACGCGTCGCGGAGAGGGGGAACGATGCGTTTTCTCTTCAGAAATCTCCCCCTCTCCGCGGAGCAGCGTAGCTGCGACGGGGAGAGGGGGCCGGGGGGTGAGGCGTGACGCGCGATCCCGACGGGGAGTGCAGGCTGCACGCGAGGCGCAGAGGGCGATCCAGACGGGGAGTGCAGGCTGCACGTGAGCCGCAGAGGGCGATCCAGACGGGGAGTGCACGCTGCACGTCACGCGCGAGGGGCGATCCAGGCGGGGAGTGCACGCTGCACGTCACGCGCAGAGGGCGATCCAGACGGGGAGTGCACGTCGCATGTGAGGCGCAGAGGGCGATCCAGACGGGGAGCGACGTGTGCGCGTCAGCGTGCGTGACCAACGTGGGCGGCTGCGCCTTCGAGAACGCCTGCGCGCAAGGAGCACGGTCACCCGTTCATGGCAAGGTCCAGTTCGTGTCGAGGTCTTTATAGACGCGCGTCCAGAGGTTTGAGAAGAGGCACATGTAGATCGTTCCTTCGCCGAACTCGAACCCGGCGTCTACGTCCGGCACGACTTCATTACCAATTTCGGGTGGAATCGTCTGATAGCCGGGGTACGTGGCTTCGATCTCGCGAGCGATCTCGCGTGCTATTGGTTCCTCTTCGGGAACGCCTGGAAGCTGGATCCCGTAATAAGGCCCGAGCAGCGACACGTGGAAGTTGATCGACGTTTTGCCCAAGACAAGCCAAACGCGGCCCGAATAGGCCGGCTCGACCCCATCCGACCACAGGTGGAGCGATTCGTCTTGAAGGTCATATCGATCCCCGAGGCGGTGGATCATCGCCTGCCACGTTCGGTACTCGCGTCGCCCGCGGGCAGCGGCGACCATGAGGCGGCAGTGCTCTTCCGTGTCATCATAAACGAGATCTCCAAGAGACACGTGCATGCGGGCGATTTGTAGCATTCCCCGCGGGTAGTGCCGATATACGACATCGAGCAGTTCGGAGCGTGTTGTTTTCATCAGCGACCTACCGTAGCGCCAACTGGGTACATGGCTGGAAACGCCGCCTCAACGCCTTTGCGAAAGGTGTGACAAAAAACTCCTTGGGGGAGGTCGAAATTCATGCGACTGGCGACGCTGTTCGTGACCGCTGCGCTCATGGCGGCCGCAGCGGCCGGCGAGATGTACCCCCTGACCGAATGTCGAATCGGCACACCTATCGTGAGCGGGCAGTACCACGTAATCAAGGTGACGGGAAGGATGACTTTTTGGAAGGGCAGGTTGGCTTTGGCCGCTTGCCATCCGCCAGCCGGGCCCTTGCCGTCATCCTTGACGATGGTGACGAACTTGAAATGGGTTGGTTTGTGGATCGGGACGAAGATCCCCGCTCCGGCAGGAGCTTGGGGTTCGACCAAGGGCGAGCGGACCAACGGGGCGTCGAACGGGTTCGAGGCCGGCGTCCCACCACCCCAACCACCGATTGCAAACCCCGAAAATCCGAGACCCAATACGGCAAGCAACTGCATGGCAACGACCTCCCGAATGGCAGAATACGCGCACGAGAACGTGGTTGGCAATCTTCCTGGGGTTTTGAAGCGCGAGGCGCGATCCAGGCGGGGAGTGCCTCACCCCCTAACCCCCTCTCCCCGACGCTACGCGTCGCGGAGAGGGGGAACTATGCGTTTTCTCTTCAGAAATCTCCCCCTCTCCGCGGAGCAGCATAGCTGCGACGGGGAGAGGGGGCCGGGGGGTGAGGCGTGACGCGCGATCCTGACGGGGAGTGACGTGTGCGCGCTGCGCGCGCGGGTTTCACTCTTCGCCCGAGTCGTCCTTCTTACGGGATCGTTTGGTTCGAGGTTTGGTGGGCGAGAGAAACGCGGCGACGCGTTTGAGTTGTCCTGGAAAAAGTTTCAAAAGCTCGCCTTCGAGGACGTCGATTTCGATGTTCACATCGGCAATGAACAATTCCTCGGCGGTATCTTGCAATGCCAGCGTTTCGAGGGCTTTGCGGCGATTGGTCGATCCGGTGGCCAGCGCTTCGGTGGCTGCGGCGAGTCGCGGGGTCCATTTCTGGGCGAGCGGCTCGTTGGGATCACGGGCCAATTCGGCAAGCCAAGCGTTGCCTTGCGCGACTTCGCGATCGACGCCGAAGTCTTGCGCGGCCGAGGGACTCACGTTTTTGAAAAAACGCGTATAAGGTGCTTGATCGCGTTTGCCACCGCTTTGGTCGACGACGTCGCGGCCGAAGGCGCCGACTTCGGGATCCCATTTGGCATCCAGCACGTCGAGTCTGACGCGTGCGCGACCGAGCGTGCGTTCGGCGACGCGGCGAGCACTGACGAGCGCATCGCCTTTGGCCGTGAGGCCGTCCCATAGGGGAGCGAGGTGCTTCGTTTCAGGGTCGCTCTCGAGGCCTCCGGCAATGGCAGCGCAGATGTCCGTGGCGTTTTCGATGATTGTGGTGTCTCGGATGTGGGTCGCCATGCGGGCGATGCTAGCGGACGAGCGAACGCATGGGAAGAGAAAAGTGCATCGCCCCATCCCGAGCAACCAGAACGCCGAATGGCTCGACGACCTCTCGAACCCATCGCTGCTCCAGCCCCCTCCTACGGGCATATTCCCTCCACGTTTTCCCTTTACACCCGCGCCGATTGCCCGGTACAACGGGCGCGTGTCTTCGTTCACCGCCCCCCGCGAACACCTCATTCGCGCCCTGCATGCCGACCTCGTGGGCCCCTACGCGCTCGAAGAAAGCGATGCCACACGTGAAGTGCTGGAATTGCCACCCTCGCGCACGTACCTGACGGGTTTTCTCTGCCCCGAAGAAGAACGTTCGCCCGAAGATGCGACGGCCGACGAGGACCTCGGCGCCGGATCCGACGAACCGGAAGAAGAAAACCCCGGTGGCGCCGACGTGCGCGAAGACCCGCGGCCGAATTTGTGGCCCGCATCGATGGGCATGAGCGTGCTCTTGCCAAAAGAAACGCGCTCCGTACAGGCCATCGTGCGGTTTGCCGAATACGTCCCCGAAACGGTCAAAGCCGAAGGCGGGCGCGGCAAACGCGTGTGGAAACGAAAGCCGCGCCAAACCATATCCGTGCCCGTGCCGCTCGACCCGGCCAGCTTGAACAATGGCATTCCCCTGCCGAACACCGTGGGCATCAAATTGATCGGGCAGCTCAAACCCGTCGAGCATGCGCGAGGCATCCCCGAAGGGACGCAGGCGCTCGCGCTGTTCGTGGTCAATCGGCGCGGGCAAGGAGAACGCGGACGGCGCGACGAACAAATGATTTTCCAGGTCGAACTGGAGATCGAATGCGCCGAAGGCATCGTGCCTCGCCCGAACGTGGCCGATGAAGGAAGCGAGCAATGGGATGCGAACGTCGCCGATCTGCAATTCCGCGAGCGCGTCGAATACGCGGTGGGGCACGGCGTCGCGATATCGCAGCCGTCGCCGGGCGAACGCGTGACGGCGGTCAAGACGACGTGGATTCCCGAATATGAAGTGCGCCGCGTGATTCCGCGCGACGAAGACGGCGTGACCGTGGTCATGGATGACCTCGGCAACCTGGAAACGGCCGAAGACGTGCGCACGCGGCTGGAACGCTTGCCCGCAGCGTATGGCGAATGGATTGACGAACGGCGCACGACGGACGTCGGGGGCGGGAGTCGCGTCGTGACGCGCGATCTTTTGATGGGCAAGGCGAGCCTGGCGCAGGCGCGCATTCGCGAAGGCATCGAGCTATTGGCGGAGGATGCGCAGGTTCGGCGAGCGTTTTGTTTGGCGAACCAGGCGATGGCGGAGGCGGCGCGGCGGCGGAGCCCGGGGCGATATCAAGATGGAAAACGTCCCGAATGGCGCCTGTTTCAGCTTGCTTTCGTGCTGATGAACCTGCAAGGCGTGGCGAGCGGCGAACATATCGATCGCGAGCGGGTGGAGCTGGTCTTTTTTCCGACGGGCGGGGGTAAGACGGAGGCGTACCTGGGCGTGATTGCGTATTGCCTGCTCTTGCGCCGATTGCGTCGAGCAAAAATGCCCGATGGGGGTCTCGGCGTGGCCGTATTGCTTCGGTACACGTTGCGGCTGCTCACGCTGGACCAGCTCGGTCGAGCGGCGACTTTGATGTGCGCGCTGGAATCATTGCGGCGAAAAATGCCCGCGGTGCTCGGGGATGGGCGTTTTTCGGTGGGACTATGGGTCGGGCGAAGCGCGACGGCGAATACGATGGCCGAGGTGTCGCGTCTCGTGACCGGATACAAAACGGGCATCAATCACAATCCTTGCCCGCTTCCTTCGTGTCCGTGGTGCCGCGAGCCATTGGGACCGAACAGCTTGACGCTCTTGCCGACGAAGACGTCGCCGGAGGAAGTGCGCGTGGGGTGCACGAGCGACACGTGCGAGTTTTCTTGCGCGAACAACCCGGAGGGGCTCCCGGTCGTTTTCGTCGACGATCAAGTTTATCGGGAGCTGCCGAGTTTTCTCATAGCGACGGTGGACAAGTTCGCGATGATGCCTTGGCGCGGCGAAGCGGGCATGCTTTTCGGGAAGGTCGAGGCGCGTGATGGTCGATGTTTTTATGGGCCGGTGGACGGCAAACCGCCGCGCTCGGCAAAAGCATTGCCGGGTGGCCTTTTGCCTCCCGAGCTCATCGTGCAGGACGAGCTGCATTTGATTTCGGGGCCGCTCGGGACGATGGTTGGACTGTACGAAACGGCGATTGATACGCTGTGTTCGCGACGGACGAAATCGGGCACGATTCGCCCGAAGGTATTGGCAGCGACGGCGACGGTGCGTAGTGCTCCGTGGCAGATTCAATCGCTGTTCGGGCGTCGAGCGGACATGGTGAGCGTGTTTCCGCCGCCGGGTATCGACGATGGCGAGACGTTTTTTGCGACGGTGGACAAGGAGAGCCCGGGGCGCACGTACGTGGGGGTGGCGGCGCAAGGGCGCAGCATGAAGGCGATATTGCTGCGGGTGTACCGAACGCTGCTGGCGGGGGCGATGAAGACGTACGATGCGAACGAGCCTTCGGATCAAACGGCGGATGGGTACATGACGCTCGCGGGGTATTTCAATAGTTTGCGCGAGCTGGGCGGGATGCGGCGGCTGGTGGAAGACGAGGTGCTGGGGAGGACGAAGAAGGCGGAGGAGGCTCGGCCGCTGAGTGCGCGGGGTTCGCATTTGTGGTTCAAGAATCGCGATGTGGGGGAATTGGTCGAATTGACGAGCCGCGAGAGCACGGACGCGGTGAAAAAGACGCGGGAGCGGCTTTCGGCGCATCATCGCGATGCCGAACGGATCGACGTGCTATTGGCGAGCAACATGATTTCGGTGGGTGTCGATATCGATCGGCTTGGTTTGATGGTGGTGGCGGGTCAGCCGAAGACGACGGCGGAATACATTCAGGCGTCGAGTCGCGTGGGGCGGCAAGAGCGCTGGCCGGGGCTGGTGGTGACGGTGTACAACTTGCACAAATCGCGGGATCGTTCGCATTACGAGCACTTCACGGCGTACCACGAGAGTTTTTATCGGTTCGTGGAGGCGACGAGCGTGACGCCGTTTTCGGGTCCTGCGCTGGATCGGGGATTGGTGGGGACGCTGTTTGCAATGACGCGTTTTGCGGCGCCGGAATTGACGCCGGCGCGGGGCGCGATGGCGCTACCGAAACATCGGGAATTGGCGAACGCGATGGTGCAGGCGATTGTCGAGCGGGCGACGAGCCAACCGGGATCGCAGGCCGAGGAACAAGCGAAGCTGCGCGACGAAATCGAAAAGCGGAGCCACAACGTGCTCGATACATGGGAAGATCTCGTGCATTCGACGCCGGACGATCCGAAGCAGCGGCGGTATTCGAAGTTCGATCGGGACAAGGTGGGGGGCAAGCCGATTCTGTTTACGCCGCTCGATGAAGAGCGGCCGCATGCGCATAGCCCGGAGGGGCGATTTGCGGCGCCGACATCGATGCGCGACGTGGAATCGACGGCGCATTTGTGGCTCGTAGGCCGGCGCCTCGGGAGGCAAGACTGATGGCCATCAAGAAGAGCAGTCCGAAGGGTGGAGGCAAGCCGCCCGAGGGTAAGATTCGGCTGAGCCAAGTGGTGCTGACGTTTGGTCCTGGCGCGATGGTGGATTTGCGTGACCACGCGGTGTTGGTGGGGGGGACTGATTTCTGGCGCTACGACAAGTACAAGGATCAGGGTTTCATCGACGAGCCGCGATTGCGCGATTCGATCGTGGCGAAGGTGGGGTCGAAGCTGGGGGTGGAGCTGCACGTTGGTCGGGCATTCCGGTTGCCTCCGGCGGGGGACGACGACGCGCCGACGCAGCACAATGGGATTCAGGTGGCGGAGTTTCCGACGTGGTTCGTGTGTCAGCAGTGCCGAGCGCTGGGGCAATCGAAGAACCTGGAGCGGGAGAAGTACCGTTACGTGCATCATTGTACGAATACGCAACGGGGTTTTTGCGTGCCGGTGCGTTTCGTTGGTGCATGCAGGCGCGGGCATTTGCAGGAATTTCCCTGGAACTGGTTCGTGCACGTATCGGCGGAGACGCGATGTATGGCGCCGGAGCTGTACTTGGAGGAAGATGCGTCGGGTGATTTCGCGGGGATTCGGGTGGTATGCCGGAGCTGCGATGCATCGAGGAAGCTTTCGGAGGCGCGTGAGCCGAAGATTTTGCCGACGTGTCACGGAGAGCGCCCGTGGCTGGGGCCCGAGGGCAATGAAGAGAAAGGTTGCGAGGAGAAGATGACGTTGCTCGTGCGCACGGCGAGCAGCGGGTACTTTTCGCAATGGATGAGCGCGCTGTCGATTCCGGACAAGTCGCGCGAGGTGCTGAGCCGTGTGCAGCAAGCGGACGTGTGGAGTGTGTTGCAAGAGGCGGCGCGCGAAGACTTGGTCATATACCGCAAGATACCAGCGGTGAAAAATGCGCTGCGCGAATACGACGACGAGCAGATCTGGACGGCGATCGAAACGATTCGCAAGGGCAAGACGCCTGCGCGCGAGGAGCTGCGCACGGCTGAATACAAGGTATTTCTCGAGGCGAAAGACGAGGTGCCGGGGCAGCTTCCGCCGCGGGACGAGCCTTTCTTTGCGTGTCGTTTGTCGTCGAAGCGATATGAATTGCCGGCGAGGGTGAGCCGCATCGTGCTGGCGAAGAAGGTTCGCCAGGTGCGGGCGCAGGTGGGCCTGACACGGCTTTCGGCGACGGCGCAGGATCTTCAGGGCACGCCGGGGGATACGTCGAACCTGCAGCCGCTGGGCCTCGTGCAAACATGGCTCCCTGCGGCCGAGATATTCGGCGAGGGGGTGCTCGTTTGCCTGGACGAGGCGGCGGTGTTGGAATGGGAAAAACGTGACGCGGTGATGGCGCGTGAGCAGGAGCTGGCCGAGGGATACGAGTTGGAATTTGGTGCGTCGAATCGCGGGCCTGGTTTCCCCGGGGCGCGGTTTTACCTGCTGCATTCGCTTGCGCATCTGCTGATGTCGTCGATTTCGTTGCAATGCGGGTATTCGGCGAGTGCCTTGTCGGAGCGCATTTATTGTGCACCGGCGACGGATGCGTTGCCCATGGCGGCCATTTTCATCATGACGGGAACGAGCGGTGCGGAGGGGACGCTTGGGGGATTGGTCGAACAGGGTCGTTTCTTGCATCGGCATTTGCGTCGCGCGTGGGACATGGCGTCGCTTTGCTCGAGTGATCCGGTGTGCGCGCATCATTCACCGAAGGATCCTTCGGGCCGATATTTGGAGGGCGCGGCGTGCCACGGTTGTTTGTTCGTCGCGGAGCCTGCGTGCGAGCGTTTCAATCGATATCTGGATCGGGCGCTGGTGGTGCCGGCCATGGGGCACGATCCGAATCTGGCATTTTTCAAAGAGCGGCCATGACGAGCGCGGGGTTGTCGACCGTCACCGAGCAGGACCTCATGGCGCTTTCAGCGGCGCTCGAACGGGGCACATTACGGGCGCCGCTCGACGGCACGAGCTTGCGGGCGCACGGATTCGGGCACCTCGTCGAAGTGATGCAACCCTACGTCGAGCTGGGCGTGGCTGGGATTCGTGCGCTCGTCGAAGTGGCGATGGCCGAGCGTCGTAGTCGAAAGGCGCCGAAGCTGACGCTCGTGTGGACGGGCGATGATCCAGGCGTGGGGCATTCTCGGCATACGCGCATCGTATTGCCGGAGCTGTTCGCGCGCGCTCGGGAGCACGTGCTCGTGGCCGGGTATGCCATCGACCATGGTGCGGAGCTTTTCTTGTCGCTGTACCGGGCGATGGCGCAGCACGGCGTCACCGCGGACTTTTTCGTGGACGCGGGGCAACTCTTGGAGAGATTGCGACAAACGGCAAAGCAAGCGGGGCAGCATTGGCCGAGCTCTTCGGCGAGGGTGGACGCTGCGGCGGGGCCTGTCGCGCGTGGACGAGCCATCGTGGCATTGTTTTATGAGCTCATGTGGCCATTCGGAGATCCGAAACCGGTCGTGTATTTCGATCCGCGAACCGTGGACGAACGAAGTGCGATGAGTTTGCATGCGAAGTGTGTGGTCATCGACCAAGAATACACGTTGATCACGTCGGCGAACTTTACGGATCGGGGACAAACGCGGAATTTGGAGGCGGGGGTGGCCATCGAGGATCGAGCGTTTGCCGCGAGCCTGGAGCGGCAGTGGATGAATTTGGTGGAGGCGGGGGTGGTGGTGCGGGCATAGGCGCTCGGTTTACGCATCAACGCTTCTCAGCATCGTCGCCGGGCGCACTCGCATGTACGTTCGCAGATTGACCAAACAGCGCGCGAATTGCTTCTTCGGCCGCGTCCGCCAAGAGGTCTCGGTCGAGGCGCAGTGGATCATTGAAGAAGGCAATGGAAGTGGCACGACTAACAAGGTGTGTTCCCACGAGTGTGGCGGAGTGATCCGTATCGAAAATGTTCTCCGCGACGATGATACGCGCGTTCTCTGCGATGCGTTCGTCCGTTGTGCGACCCGTGGAAGGCTCGCCGAGCCATGCGGCAAAATATTGTAATGCCAAATTGCCGGGTCGTGCCATGTGAGACGCACCGACGACCACACGCAATCGATTGCGCTCCTCGGGCGTCAGCAATGCTGCCCACGCCGTTACCTGCGCGTGCAGCGTCATGATGTTTTCGCGTGCGGCATCCTTTACGTTTTCCGCAATGTCGTCTCGTTGTGCTCGTACGTATTCATCGATATCGCTCGAGCGTACCTGTTTTTCTTGGATCACGCGACGAAGCAGCAAAAGCGAGCGGGACAGGATTTGCCGCTGGCGCTCACGCTGGGAATCATCGGGAAACCTTGTATTGATGGACGAGAGGGCTTGCGACACGAGCGTTTCGAAGGAAATCAATTTGGGCAGCAATGCATCGTCTATCGGGCCATTGGTCTCCGCAAGGAGCAGATACGCTGCGAAGGGCACGTGCGCGACGCTTTTCAGCTCGTGATAACGTTCGTTCGTGGCGCGTCCCTCCAGCCGCTGGCCATTGCGCAAGAGGACGAGCTTGTCGCCGTACTGCACGAGTATCGGTCCCGATGCGGCGAGCATGGCAGCTCGGCGCTGAGCGTAGGTTTCGCGAAAAAAACCGTTCAATGGGCAAAGCGGGTCTCCCGAAGGGAGCGGGCAAGACGCATCCGCGGACGCTTTGGGCGGCGTCGCAGTCGATGATGGACTGCGCACGGTCGGCGCGGTGGAGGCTTGGCACGCGGGCAATGGAATCAGCAATGATAAAGCCGCGAGCAAACGCCAAGCTGCATACCTCGTGTTCATCGTTTCCCCATCTCGGGCCGCCAAATAGGCCGATGCCCACGATACGCTCGGCGCGACGCTTCCGGACAGTCGGGCACATCCGAAGAGTGCCGTCAGGGAAGCTCCGCATTGATGCTGCGCGTTAATAACTGTGACAAGGCGCGTTGCGTCAATTCACGAATCGTAAACGTCTTTGATTCACGCTTGACACGTGGCCGGAATATTTGGTCTTCTTACGGCACCACGAGCCGGTTCTTCTTCTTCCCTCGATCGTCAAGGAGTCCCATGCGCAAATTGCCGGTGGCCTTGTTGGCATCCATCTCCATCCTTGCAGGCAGCGGTGGAGCGGCGTTGGCCGCTGCCCCGAAAACCACCTACCCCGTCGTGTTTGCCCACGGCATGGGCGGGTTCGACAACATTCTCGGTTATGACTACTGGGGCGACGACTACGGCACGTTCGTCGGTGACGCCTGTAATGAATTTCTCGAAGTGTACTGCAATGACAACATCGACTCGGGCCAGAAAGCTTACGTGGCCCAGGTTGCGGCATTTCAGTCTTCCGAGTTACGCGGGCTTGATCTTGCCGACGACATCGAGGGGTTTTTGGCGACATCGGGAGCGTCGAAGGTAAACCTCGTTGGGCATTCGCAGGGGGGCCTGGACATTCGTAAGGCTGCGCGTGTGCTTTACAACCGTTATGGGACGGCGAAGGTTCGAGTGCTCATCAGCATTTCCTCGCCACACCGGGGCTCGCCCGTGGCCAAATACATTCTCGACCTCAAACCGGGCGTGAGCAGTGTCGTCTCCGCACTCGCGTCGTATTACGGGGATACCATCTATCAGTCTGGCAATGATGGATACGCGGGCGCCAAACAGCTCGTGTACAAGGATTACTCGTCGACCGATGGCGTTACCACGGGCATGCAGGCGTTCAATACGCTCTACCCAGTCGATGCGAAATATGCTTATCGCTATGGATCGCTCATGACGGCGCAAAACGGTACCAGTGTCAACCCCGCGCTGTTCCTTTTGAGCGAGCTCGTTTATGACATCGACGGCGATGGCTACTGTTCGGGCGACTGTGACAACGACGGGGCAGCGGGCGCCGGTGATGGCATTTGCAACGAGCGCGACGACGACGGCCTCGTCGGCGTGAATTCGCAACACATGGGCCACCGGCTCAAGTACACCGAGAAATTCTTGTCGCTCGATAGCATCACGACCGACTCTGGCCCGGGTTACGTGAGTAACTTGAACGCGCCGACGTCGACACAAATGACGTCGATGTCCAGCGTCATCGACCAGGATCACATTGACGTCATCGGCGTCGGTCCCGACACGTTCGACGAAATGGAGTTTTACGGCGCAATCTTCGAATACATTGCGACGTACGACTGAGAAATCACGCGACCATGACGACGCGGAATTGGTTTGTCGCGATCGGCAGCTCGCTCGTCGTCCTTGCGCTCTATTTCGGGCTGCGCCAGGACAGAGTCGAAGAGCCCGCGGCCGCTGTTGCAAGTCCTCCTGAAACGGCGGCGCGGGCCCCGCGCAGCAAGCCAAAAGCTGCAATGCCTACCACGATCGCGGCGAGCTCGACGGTCGACCCCGAAGTGGTCGAGCGCTTGCGCTCGCAATATGGGGCAAGCATTGGCAATCGCCATGTCCAGTTGAAGCTCATCGAAGCGCTCATGCGCCAATTCGAAAAGCAATATCCTGGGCATTGGCGCGACAAACTGCTCGAGCTGGTACGTGCGGCATTCCCGGCGCATTACGACGAAATTGCAAAGAACCTCGACCGGCGCATCGAATACGAGCGCTGGATGAAGGACAACCGATCGCGCCTCGACGAGCTCGAACCGGAACAGCGACGAGCTGCAATACGCGAAGAGCGGGAGCGGCTATTTGGGAAGGAAGCGGCGGACGAGATTTGGGCTTCCGAACAGAAAAACCAGGCGGTATCGGAGACGCTGAAAGAAATCGACGGGCAAAAGGGCAAGAGCATCAGCGACAAACTCGCAACGTACACCGAGCGGCTCGAAGAGATTTACGAGGAGAAGTACGATACGTACATTGAACAGCATCGGCACGAGGCGATGAATCGCTTCATTGGGCTCGAATCGGTGCAAGCGGACCTCGATGCGATGTCGGCGGCGGAGCGTGCGGCGAATTTGCGGGCGATTCGCAAAGGAATGGGCCTCGACGAAGCAGCGATGAAGCGTTGGGATTCGCTCGACCAGGAGCGAGACGCGCGCTGGGACAAGGGCAAGAAGTACATGACCGAACGCGCGGCGCTTGTGGAGGCGTATAGCGGCAAGGAGCTCGACGAGAAGCTCGCAGAGTTATTGCGGCGAACCTTTGGCGACGAGGCGGAGGTCATTGCTGCCGAGGAAGCGAGCGGGTTTTTCCGATTCGATCGCCCGCGCAAATGGGGGCAGAATTGAGCGACTACTGCGCTGCAGCGATGGCCGCGCATTGCTCGTTCGGAAGGCGCTCGTATTGCACCCAGCCTACTTCGGACGCCACGGGTGTTCCGTCATTGCGTCGCTTGATGTTACTTTCGGCCTGTACCCAGCGCTGCGGCGTTATTTGAACCGTGTTGCGGCGGTCGAGCGTCGCGTAATCGCGGCGAGTATCCCGGACGGGACGCGCGGCATTTTTCGCATGCGCTTCCCATTGATTGAAATTCCAGGATCCAGTTCCTTCATAACGCAGCGTTCCGCGTGAAGTCGTCACCCGCTGATGCCAGCGCCCTCGTCCAGCGGGTTGCCATTCTTCCGTGAAATGATGAAACGACGAACCTTCGGTCGCCATGAAGTGGCGCACGACGAATCCCGTTCCCTTCTCCGTAACGTTGATGTATTCGCGAACGTCACGCACGAAAAAGTCGTTTTTCCCGTCTTCGACGAATAGATAGGAGACTCGGAAGCAACCGCCGAGCTGCGAGATGTTTTGTCGCGCTGTCGCGTCCGCTGCGGTCACCGAGCTTGCTCCCTGGGCGGAGGTAACCCACATGCACGATGCACCGAGTGCTGCCACGGCAAGTACAATCGACATTCGCATATCGCTCTCCTTTCTGACGGCGACCGACTCTCGCGAGCTTCCTCTCGAGATGTCTAGGACGGGCGATGTCGACTGCAATCCGTCAGGGCCGCATATTTTCGCTTGCCAACGACGAGTGCGTACGCAGATTCAGGAAAGTGACAACAACGGAAGCTATCCACCATGAGTCAACATCTCACCACGGATGAACGTGGCGTCATTTATCCATGTCCTCATTGCGGCACGGCGAATCGCATTGCTTATGCGCGTCTTGCCCAAGAAGGACGCTGTGGTTCGTGCAAAACCGGCCTCCCAACCCTGAACAGTCCGATTGAAATCACGGGTCCCGAGGCGTTTTCCGGCCTTGTGTCTCAATCCCCGTTGCCGGTGGTCGTGGATTTTTGGGCTTCGTGGTGCGGTCCGTGTCGAATGATGGCCCCGGAATTTGCGAAAGCGGCGGCGCAAGCGGCTGGCAATGTGGTTTTTGCCAAGGTGAACACCGACGAGCAGCAGCAGATCGCGGCTCAATTTCAGATTCAGGGCATTCCCGCGTTTGCCCTCATCAAGAACGGGCGTATCGCGGCGAAAACCAGTGGTATGCAGCCCGCCGCCCAGTTGCTCGAGTGGATTCGAAGGGCCTCGGGCTAGCCGATGCATGTAGTAAGCTGCGAAGACGGCGTATTCGACGCCCCATAGAAAAATTTTTGCCACGGAGCAAGATTGCCTTTGACGAGGGCTATGGCGTGATGTATACACGACGCGCTATGAATTCTCCCATCCTCGAACGACTGTCCGATCTACGTCGACGCTTGACCAGGCTCCGCGACGGTCTTTGACCTTCCCCGGCAGGCCAGGCGCCTCGCCGAACTCGACTTCCTCCTCAGTACGAACGATCTTTGGCGCGACCGCGAACGTGCCGAGCAGCTCCTTGCCGAGCGTGCACGACTCGGGGCGCAATTGGATCGAATTGCTTTCGCCGAGCATAAGCTCGACGAAACGGAGGAGTTTGTCTCGCTCGCTTTGCAAGAAGGCGACCTCGATGCGCTCGCTTCGGCTGAGTCGGACGTCGCGCTTCTCGAAGGGCACCTGCGGGAAAGCGCGCATCAATGCGCGCCGCCGGAGCCGGAAGGGTGTCGTGGGGCGATTGTATCGATTCAGCCCGGTGCGGGTGGAATCGATGCGAAAGACTTCGCAGCGATGCTTTTGCGGATGTACCAGCGATGGGCATTTCGGCGAGGGTTTTCGGTCGAAGAGCTGCATTGCCAAGAAGGTGCCGAAGCTGGGATCGATGTCGCGGTGATTCGAATTCCGGGGGCAGGTATGTACAACCTGCTTCGCGGTGAACACGGCGTGCATCGGCTCGTGCGGGTGAGCCCGTTTGGCAGAGGGGATCGCCGGCAAACATCGTTTGTCGCGGTCGAAGTGCTGTGCGACGTGGATGATACCATCACGATCGACATTGCCGAAGACGAGCTCGAGGTGACGACGATGACTGCCGGCGGGCCTGGTGGGCAAAACGTCAACAAGGTCGCTTCGGCGGTGCGCATGCGGCACATTCCGACGGGGATTGTCGTGGTTGCGCGGTCCGAGCGGAGTCAGCATCAGAATCGGGCGAATGCATTGCGGCTTTTGCGGAGCAAGCTGATGCAGCTCGAAATGGAGCGGCGTGAGCAGGCTTTGGCGGAGAGGCGTGGGGCGCGGCCGGTGATTCGATTTGGGCATCAGCGGCGCAGCTACGTTTTTGCGCCGCAACGTATGGTGCGCGACGAGAACACCGGAATCGCGAGCCCGCACATCGAGCGTGTCCTCGATGGGGAGCTGGATGCATTTTTGGATCCGGCGATGGCGTAATGGATCGAGCGTGCCAACCACTCGAGGGGCGTCGTCCCAAAGGTGGTTGGCACGTTTTCTATGGCGTGTTCGTCATCCATAACGCGTTCACGGGAGGCGCCCAGATGTCCGGCGCGAGCGCCGCGTGCTCCATGCCCGTGGTTGAAAATCAACCACCGGATGGTTGATTTTCCGTCATACGACACCCTGCCCGCGCTTCAGGGATGCAGCACGGCACCGCCGACGAACTCCGCATTCCATTTCGCCCGCATCGCCTCGGCATATCGTTCGAGTGGGTAATGCCGCGCGACGTATGGCCGAATTTTCCCTTCGCTTGCCCAACGCATGACCTGCTGGAGCCGCGGTGCGCGAATCGTTGGATCGTGCAATGTCGAAATGGCCGTCGGACAACCGAGCACGTCGAGGCCCTTCATCATCATGAGGTTCGTCGGGAGCGTGTTGACGTTTGGCGCGCCACGTTGCCCTTTGCCTTTCGAAACGAAAGGCGTCGAAGCCCATCCGACGATCAGGAACCGAGCGCCGAAGCGGACGCATTTCAAGCTCTCGACCGAGATCTCGCCGCCCACGCCGTCATAAACCACGTCGACCCCGTCGCCGCCCGTCAAGGCTTTCACATCGGCGCGGAACGGCCGAATACCGTCGCCTTCGCCTTTGCAGTTGATGACGTGATCGGCGCCTTGTGCGGCCACGATTGCAAGTTTTTCATTCGAGCGACCCGTTGCGATCACCTTGGCGCCGATGATCTTGGCGATATGGACCGCAGCGAGCCCGGTCGCGCCCGAGGCACCATGGATGAGCACGGTCTCGCCGGCGCGAAGGCGCCCGCGCGTGACGAGGCAATGGTACGCCGTCTCGTAGTTGCCGAGCAGGTTACACGCTTCGTCGAAGCCAAGTCCATTGGGAATGCGCTGCACGGCCTCGATGGGCGCGACGCCATACGAGGCGAATCCGCCATATTTTTGGTAATTGCCAATGGAGCGCGGCCCTGCGAGCAATCCGTCGACCAGGATCGGATCACCAACGGCAAAATCGCTCATGGCTGCGGCTTCGTGGCCCATCCACGCAATGACACCCGCATATTCGAGCCCCGGACAATACGGCGGCCGCGCCATGTGCTGGTATTGGCCGCTCGTCATCAGCAGATCGACCCAGCCGACGGACGCGCTCTTGATGGCCACGATCACGTCGCGGGCCGATAGCGTCGCCGGATCGGGCGGCGGCATGTCCTCGAGCGACGTGTGCAGCTCGATGGCCTCGAGGGGAGTCTCGCCGAACGCTGCGACGACGACCTTTTTGCCTACACGGAGAGTTTTGTCACTTTGCAAATGAGCCTCCAAGCGCGTCCCTACCATGCGGCTATCATGATTGTCGTGGGAGCGTCAACCGTTGGCTCTTGCAACGTGAAGTCACGCGACGACAATTCTGTGGAAATGATCGTTGACGAGCGGCGGGGGTGCCTACAGCGGGCGCATCGAATCGATGTCACCCGATGTTCAGAGATCCTCGGTCAAGAAGCTGGCAATGTCCAAGCGCCCGCCGGTCACGGATTTGTTCTGGAGTGCGGGTGTCGGGATCGTCGTGTCGAGGAGGGCCGCTCGCACGGCCAAGTGGTTCGGAGGGTCCGAAGGGGCCGCCGCCATGAGCAGGGCGATGGCGCCCGTCACGTGCGGCGTGGCCATGGACGTGCCCGAGAAATACGCATAGTTATTAGACGGCACCGTGGACAGAATCCGCACACCAGGCGCGCCGAGATCCACGGTTTTTTTGCCGTAATTCGAGAACGATGCCAGATTGCCATTTTCATCGATTGCTGCGACGGAGATGACGTTGTCGACGGCATAGCCCGATGGGTAGTTCGGGAATAGCCACGAGTCGGTGTTCCTCCCCCTGTTGCCAGCAGCCGCGACAAACGCGATACCTGCCGCATTCGCGCGCTTGATGGCGTTGTAAAGCGCGGACGAAAACCCGCCGCCTCCCCAAGAGTTGTTCGTGGCCACGAGGTTGACACCGCTCTGCTTGAGGCCGGTCATGTAATCGACGGCCTTGACCGCATTGGCGGTCGTGCCTCCATTGGGACCCAGGAATTTGGCGACGACCATTTTCACGTGCCAGTTTACGCCAGCGACACCTATGCCGTTTCCTCCGACCGCGCCGATGGTGCCGGCGACGTGCGTCCCGTGGCTGTCGCCGTCGCCGGCATCGAAAACGGTATTGTCGTTATGGAAGAAGTCCCAGCCATGAAGGTCGTTGGCGAAGTTGTTTCCGTCTGTGCCCACGCCATCGACGACCGTGGGATTCGTCCAGATGTTTGCCGCGAGATCAATGTGGTCGATGTCCACACCCGTATCGATGATGCCGACGACCACGTCGTTCGATTCGTCGCTCGTTTCGATATTGCCGATGTCGCCGATGTTGCCGATATGGCCCATCGCCCAAGCTTCTGCGGCCTGCGAGCCGAATTGATTCGCAGGAGAGCTGCTGTCACCATAAGTGCCCCAAAGGTCCCCATCTAGGTATGATGGATCGTTGGAGTCCGCCGTATGCCGGTAAATGTAGTTTGGCTCGGCAAACGCGACACCAGGGGCGTTGTCGAGCGCTCGCGCCGCGATGGCGACGTCCATCGTGGGGGGCAGGGAAACCCGCTCGAGCGAGCCTGCGCCGCTGCGCCTCATCGCCCCAGTATGGATTCGCTCGGCGACGACGGCGCCGAGTCGCCCTCGTGCTGCGACCTTTTGCCATTCCGTCGCGCCTGGCTCGTATTGAATGAGCAGCTCGCCCGGCATGAACTCGGCCGTCGGTAGGTCGATCCATGCATCGTGATGGGCATCGACATCCCTATCGGCGTCGTGATTGGCGTCCGTATCGACCGGGTCCTCGATGTCCGGCGCATCGGGCGAGCAAGCTTCGATTGTCGCGAGGGCCAAGATGAAGACCGAAGAGAAAGCGAGTACATTACGGCGCATGAATACCCCCAGACGGCGCTCGGGCGCGCCGACGGGCGCAATATCGAGCGACGGCAAATGGCTCCGAATCCGTTCAACGCGGCACCGTTTTGTGGTGCAGCACACGGTTAATGCGGGAAGGTTTAACCTTCTGGCTCTGCCGAGCAACCCAAAACAAGGGTCAACCAGGGGCTTTCTGGAAATCGACCCTACGCCAAGCTGTCAAGATGTTCGGAGCAGACCGCGCCATGGCGCCGAGATTGCTTGGTGAGGAAAATCGGGAGAATGGCCAAGAAAGATGTGCGCCGTTTCCCGTGATGCGAATGCCCATCAAGATGTTCGGAGAACACGTTCGTAGAGCACGAGGCGGCGATGAGGTTCGGGAATGGAGGCGAAGATGGGGCGGCCGTCGAAAATAAAATCTTTGTAGACGATGCTTGCACGTTCGGTAAAGCCGGTCGCAATGGCGCTACGTTGTGAATAAGCTCCGGTGCATTCGGTCACGCAGCGTTCGAAGCTGCGATCGCGAATGACTTCGACGCTCGCGCGGAACAGATTACGCGCAATGCCTCGGCGAGAAAATCGTCCGTCGGGGTCGACGGCGACCATCCAGAGATCGCAGGCTTGGCCCACCTGAAGACCGGGTACTTGCGCCTCGTACAATGCATCGACGCTTTCGAGCGCCTGGAAGATGGGACCGAAACGAGGAAAATGGTCGGGAATTCCGGCAGGCAAAGGCGCCTTGAAGTCACGATTGATGAATACCCCGGCAAGCAGATCGGGAGCTTCTTCGGGGACGGCGATGACGGACAAACCATTGGCTGTACATTCGGGAATGAAGCGCGACGCCAATGGGTAGACATCGTCTGCATGGAGGCCAATGGCATGAGCCATGGGCTCGTGCGCGAACGCGGCACCGAGCAGCCGCGCCATGGCTTCACCGTGTTCGTCGCGGGCGATTCGGTAACGAAATCCTTGGTCACGAAACAATTCGTCGGAAGAAGAATTCGAGGTCATGCGCGTCCTCCGAAATGGTCCACGTCGGAGGGAACGATGACTCCAACCGTCGCCGAAGCCAGTCATTCCATGACGGCGCGGCGTGTGCCGAACATTCCGGTCGAAGGTCCCTTTCGCTCGAGAAAAACGATCCGAAAGGGACATACCAGGAGTCGAGCGCGATGCGAGATGGTATGAACGGCTTCGTGTCGATAATGCTGGTCGAATTTCTCGCAGGCCGCGCGTGTCACACAAGACGCTCACCCGCGCTTGCGCGTACGAGCGGGCGATGCCTTCTTCTTCGCCCCCACCACTTTCCTTTTCGCCGCCGCTTTCTTCATCCGCTTCCCAACCACCTCGACCCGTTTTTCCGGTACATCGTCCGGCCAGGCGCGAAAAAGGATTCTATTCGTCCCGACGAACACGAGCGTTCCGCATTTCAATTGGTAATCCCCCACGAGCAGCGGGAGGAGCGTCGGGTCTTTCGAATACCGCTCGACCTGCGCAGCCGCATCGGCAAATGCCGCATTGATTTGCGCTTCTTTTGCATTGGCCTTGACGTACTTCAATTCGAGCAGCCACGAATAATTCAAACCGGGGACGTTTTTCGCCGCCGCGAGGAACAGATCACAATAGCCTTGCGAAAATTCCTTTTCACTCAGCGCATAAAATACTTTGCCCAGCGACACGAACATCATCAGCAGCAGTTTGATGGTCTTTTCACCGAGCTTTTGCGTGTCCTTGATGCCGAAGTGCTGGAGGACCTGTTCGTGGAACACGTGCAAGAGCGGCGCAATGTCCCCTCGGATCGAAAGGGCACCGAGCGCAAATTCGATTTGACGCGTATCGATCTGGAGATTTTCTTGTTCTTTCAATGTGTGACCGAGGTATTCCCACTGCAGTGTCCGGATCACGCGGTTTGGAATCTCCAAATCGTAGAACACACCAACCTGAGGCACGTCGCGAAGCGTCAGCATTCCCATGTAATAGAGGAGCGAAATGAACGACGCCGGTGACGACAAACTCTTCACGCCGAATCGATCCACGATGTCGCTTTGAATCGACGGCTCGTGCAGGATCGTCTCGAGTAGCTCACGCCGCTCCCGCGCCGCGACACCTCCCAAGGCGCCAATCCGCTGCAAGTGCTCGTATGCCGTACGGACGTTTCGATCGAGCAGGTCATCCGGAAAGCGCTTCTTCGTCGCCAGCTCGCGCAGAAAATAAAGCACCATGTCCGAATTGAACACGCGATCGGTTGCATCCGAAGAGAAACGATAGCCATTGTAATAGGCTTCGAGCGTCTCGAAAAGCACTGTGCGGTCGCCGACGTGCTGGGACAGCGACGGATGCGCCGCAACGAATTCGTCCAATGCACGTTCGACGTCTTGACGCGTAAAACCCGCCAGCGCATTGAACTCCGCAACCGTCGAAATGTTCGTCGAGATATTGAACCCGCTCGACATGTCGTCCAGCATGAGCGGCGTGACGCCAGTCACAAAAAGCCGAGCGACCGTACCGAAGGTCGTGCCCGTTTTCAGCGTTGCGTAGAAGGTACGCACGAACCCGGTCTTGGTCACGATTGAGCCATAAACGTCCTCGAGCCCCTCCGCGAGCAGCCGGTTGGCGAAGTGATCGTATTCGTCGATGAGAATGTACAGGGATTGGCGTTCCATTGTCGCTGCCGCAAGGACGGCGCCCATCAGCCCAGACGCATCGGGGTAATTGCCGATGTCTGCGAGGAGATGCTCGAATTTGGGACACCGTCGACGATACTTGTCGAGAAACACCTCCACAGAGGTCCTCACCGTCCTCACGAAGCTATCCCGAATGTCGTCGATGTCCCCGGTCGTTTCGACGGCAGAAAAGTCGAAATGGAGGACGAGGTACTTGTTGCGTTCGTTCGTGGGGTGTTCGTGGACCCATAGACCCCGAAAGAGCTCATCGAAATGGTTTGCCCCATCGATGTCGTAGTAGTGAGACATCATGCTGACGAGCGTGGACTTGCCAAACCGCCGCGGGCGGAGAAAAACGAGGTACCGGTAGCCGGACTCCGCACTTTCGAGGTCTGCGAGAAACCGCGTCTTGTCCGCGTAGAAGTAACCTTCGCGGCGGATTCTCGCGAAATCGGCTTGACCGTAGGGAATTTTCATGGGCGCGGCCTTCGTGCGGGGCGAACGCTAGCACGAAACGGAGCGCGTGGGCAGTCTGGAAGTTCAGGGGTTTCTGGCGCCCCTGCCGCTACTTGCCAAACCGGTACGTCGTGAACTGCGCGTCCATGCGCGCATCCTGGCCAGCCGTGAAGTGGTCCATGCACGAATCGTCCGTGTAGTCCATGAAGTTTCTGATCGGGTCGGGCCCCGCAATGTTTTTGCACGAATCGCGTCCGACGGGGCAACCATAGGCCGGAGACTTTTCCGCAGGCGTATCGCTGACCTCGTCACCACCCCCCGGCTTTTTCGCGCAACCGCCTTGGAACGTGTGGTACAGGCCCATCCAATGACCAACCTCGTGCGTCGCAGTGTCACCCAGATTGTACGGGGCCGCGTCGCCACCCGGCATGGACGAATATAGAATTACCACGCCGTCATCACTCGGAGCCTTGTTGTAGGACGACGGGAACGTCGCCCAACCGAGAAGCCCGCCACCGGGATTGCTCGAATAAATGTTGAGGTCATCCGCGCTGCCCTTGCGCAGAGCGTTTTTCATATTGCGTTCCGCAGTGGTGCCTGGTCCCGCCGCATACCACGTCGCATTCGTCGTACGACTCACGCTCACGAGGACAAAGCTCCAATCCGTCTCGGCGAATGCTGCATTGAGCACGTTCATCTGTGCGTTGATCATCGAGCTCGGGACGTCACCGTTCGCGGCGCCCGCCCCCTTGTTGATGACGTGGAAGTACACATTGATCTTGCCCCCCGTAACGGGCGGGGGCGGATTACCGCCACCGGGTTTTCCCTTTTCGCCCTGCGCGAGCCTCGCCGCAACTTCCATCTGCACACGCGCAATTTCTTCATCGCTCGGCGTGCGCGTGCTGCATCGCGCAAATTGCGGATTGCCATTCGCCGGCGTGGCTTTCTGTCCAAGCTCTTGATGGACGAACGCCTCGTCATCGACCTCGTCGCCCGTCTCTGCCATACAACCAATTCCAAGAATCATTCCGCTGCTGACGAGCATCGTCATGGTCGCGGCACGAAGCGCAAGACGTGAAGCATTCATATTGCAGTCTCCTCATTCGACAGCGCCTACGATTAAATCAGAGCAAATGCGGTTCCGAGGAAAGCAGGATCGCGACCCGCCGCCAAGCACGACGTCCGCGATGTGGCTCGCGGGAATTGATGCACCGAGCTTCTGGTCGAGGACGCGAGACGGAATCCACCTAGCGAGGACGAATCGGCTTGCATCGCGCGCGCCGCCGGATTAGCACGCGAGCGCACGCACAAACACCATCCACGAGCATACGATGAGCACGACACGCGGACAGTGGGGATCTCGTCTGGGATTCATTTTGGCGGCGGCAGGTTCCGCCATTGGCCTCGGCAACATCTGGAAATTTCCCTATATCACGGGCGAAAACGGCGGCGGTGCGTTCGTCATCATCTATCTGTGTTGCATCGCTCTCGTCGGGCTGCCGATCTTGCTTGGAGAAATCCTCATTGGGCGCATGGCTCAAACTTCGCCCGTCGGCGCATTCCAGAAACTCGCGCGTCCGAAGAGTCCCTGGATGGGCGTCGGCTTTCTCGGCGTCATCGCGTCCGTCGTGGTGCTCTCGTACTACAGCGTCGTGGCCGGCTGGGCAATCCATTACACCGTGGGATCCGTCACGGGAAGCGTGCTCAATGCCGACATTGCGCAAAGCAAAGCCGCGTTCGGAGCGCTATACGAAAATGGAATGCTCAATGTCATTTATCATTCGGCGTTCATGTTCGCGACGGCGCTCATCGTCATCGGCGGCATTCAAAAAGGGGTCGAACGCGCGTCGCGCGTGCTCATGCCCACCTTGTTCATCTTCCTCATCATTCTGGCCATTTACGCATCGCGGCTCTCGGGTTTTCCCAAGGCATTCAATTTCGTTTTCGGGTTTCATACCCATGACTTGAAACCCGCCGGGGTGCTCGAAGCGCTGGGGCACAGCTTCTTTTCGCTCAGCGTGGGCATGGGAGCCATGCTCACGTACGGCAGCTATTTGTCCAAACACGATGACATCGTCGCCGCATCGATTGCAACCACGGTGCTCGATACGCTCGTGGCCTTGCTGGCATGTGTCATCTTGTTTCCCATCACGTTCACGGCGGGCATTGCGCCCTCGAGCGGCCCGGGGCTCGTGTTCATCAACATGCCCGTGGCTTTGGCAGGTTTGCCCGGCGGCGCTTTGCTCGCCACCGTGTTCTTCGTGCTGCTCGTATTCGCAGCCATCACGAGCAGCATTTCGATGCTCGAAGTGATCTGCGCGTACTTCATCGACGAGAAAGGCTGGAGCCGCAAAAAAGCCGTCATCACGACGAGTATCTTCATCTTTTTGCTCGGAATTCCGTCGGCATTGTCTGGCGGCAAAGGCTTCTTTGGCGCGGGCGTGACCCAAATCGTCGGCAAAAACTGGTTCGACGCCTTCGATTACCTCGCGAGCAACTGGATGCTTCCGCTGGGAGGCCTTGGCATTGCGCTTTTTGCGGGCTACCGGATCGACGCTGCCGCTCGTGCCGCCGATTTCGCGGATGGTTCGCGCCTCGGAAAGCTGCTGTTCGTCTACATGGGTTGGCTGCAGCTCATCCGGTTCGTCGCACCCATTGCGATCCTGTTCATCATTTTGCACGCGATCGGCGTCGTCTGAGCCGCCGCTCGCTTGCTGACCTGCCTCCTCGTCGCCAGGCACTCCTCGTGCTGCGGCCCGATCAAGGAGGTTCCCTGTGCGACATTTCAACGCTAGGCGCTGTTTGCTCATGCTTCTGGTCCTCGGTGCCTGCACGGTCACGGCTCCGAACGGCAAGACAAACGCGGCATTGGGCAATCCCGTCGTAGGTGATCCTCCTCGAAATGTGGACGATGTTTTCATCGTTCAACCTGGAGATTTCCACGTACAAACGTGGATCCAAAACCTCGAAATCCCCTGGTCGCTCGCATTTTTACCGGATGGCCGAGCGCTCGTCAGCGAACGGCCCGGTCGAATACGGCTCATTAAAAATGACCGCCTCGTCGAGCAACCCTACGTGAAAATCGACGTGGCCAGCGTCGGCGAAGGGGGCCTCATGGGCCTGGCCGTGCATCCGCGTTTTCCCGAAGAGCCCTACGTGTATGCAATGCATACGGTTCGCGTAGGGGGCGAGCTTTTCAATAGGGTCATCCGCCTGAGGGATCATGGAACTACGGCCGCGATGGATAAAGTCATCATCGACCGCATTCCGGGGTATCGGGTTCACGACGGTGGAAGAATCGCGTTTGGGCCCGACGGCATGCTTTACGTCACGACGGGTGATACTTGGGAAGCGGAAATTGCACAGGATTTGGATAGCCTGGGAGGCAAGATATTGCGGGTCGCTCCAGATGGAAGCATTCCTCAGGACAATCCATTCGAAGGATCGCCCATTTATTCCTACGGTCACCGAAATCCTCAAGGACTTGCCTGGCATCCTCGGACAAACCATTTGTTTTCATCCGAGCATGGGCCTTCCGGGGAATTCGGGCTCCGAGGTCACGACAGCATCGATGTCATTCAAAAGGGCGGAAATTATGGTTGGCCGCTCGTGCTCGGGGACGTCGACATGGCCCCTTATGTCGATCCAATCATCATGTGGAAACAGGCGACGCCTCCGGCGGGAATGGCTTTTCTCAATGAGGATTTGTATATTGCGACCTTGCGAAGCGAAGCGCTCGTGAGGGTCGAATTGGCACAAAGGGGCGGCTCGTACGAGGTGACTGCCATTGAGCGCCTCTTTGCAAGGGATTGGGATGACGGCGTCTACGGAAGACTGCGCGACGTGGTTCGTGGGCCGGATGGAAGCCTGTACGTGCTGACCAGCAATCGAGACGGTCGCGGCACCCCGCGCCCGGGAGACGACAAGATTCTGCGATTGACACCCAGAGGGCGTTGATGCCTCTCACGGCAACTACGCACGAGTATCGTCGCCGTCCACCACGGATCCCACTATGCAGCCGATTCGCACGCTGATAGCATCGGCCGATTGCCCGGTGGGGGACGGGTGAATGGGGCCGAATGCTCGAACCTTGCTTTTCCACAGCCGCAATAAGCCTACCTGAACCACGCGCCGACAGCATCGGCGGGCGCCGTCTCGGCGATGCATTCCGCGTGATCGAGGCCCTCCACGAACCCGATCCGCTCCTCGTGCGCGCCCTGTGCGCCGGGCGTGGCCCAGTGCCCGCCGTCGCGCTCGTCGTACGCCGTGCCGTCCAACCCGACGCGATACGTGTATTCGCAAACAATTTCTGGCGCACCGTCGAATCGGTCGGCTCGCATCGCTCCGACGATGGCTACGTGCGCGTGCAGCAGATCGGCGCCACTCAATTTTGCAAATCCGGTCCGCGGATATCGGTCAGCCGTTTTCTCGGGGCAATCGACGACAGCGTCGTGTTTTGGACATGACAGCGCTGATCGCCGGAGACGCCATGCGCCCGTTGCCTGCCGAGGTTCGGCACGCGCTGGCGGGGCTGCCATTCTTGACGGCCGCGGACGTGCGCGCTGCGATGGGAGTGCCGCTCGGGGGCGTTACCAACCAGAGCTGGGGCGTGGTCGTCAATGACGAGCGATTCGTCATTCGAGTGCCGCGGCCGGGGACTCCGCGCCTTCTCGATCGGGAGGCGGAGGCCGCCAATACGCGAATGATGTCCGAGCTTGGCGTGAACGTGCCGACGTTGTTTTTGGATCCAGCCACGGGCGTCAAGGTTTCCCGTTGGCTCGACGGAGCGCCGCTCGGGCCGGAGGATCTACGTGATCCGGCGGTCGTTGCGGAGGTTGCCCAGCTTTTGCGCCGCGTTCACCAGAGCGGGATGCCATTTTCGCCGGCGTTTCGCCCGCTACGGCTCTACGAGGACATCGTACATACGAGCGGTCGTCTTTCGCCGGAGCTTGCCGCTGCGCAGGAGCACTTCGCCGTGTGCCGCGATGCGCTGCTGTCGTTTCGCGCCGAGCAAGTTCCTTGTCATCAGGACCTTTATCGAGGCAATTTCTTTCGCGTCGGTGGGCGGCTGTACCTCCTCGATTGGGAACACAGCGGTTTTGCGGACCCGGTGTACGATCTTGCGGACCTATCGGTGCAGGCAGATTTCGGCCCTGACGAGGACCGGATCCTATTGCAGAAATACTTTTTCCGTGCTGGGGAAGCTTTGCCTGTCGAGCGGTTTTTCTGGGCACAACAGCTCTCGCGCCTCGTTTGGTACACGTGGGCGCTCGTGCGTGCCGAGGCTGGCGAGACCGACCCTGCGCATTTGCTTGCTGGACGCCGCAAGTTCGCGCTCGCTCGAGACGCTTTGCATCGGTGGGTCGGGGCGTGAGGTGCAGCCAATGCCGTCACACCCAGCTAAACGCGACGGCAATCACGCGTACGTTTTCGATGACCGAGTCGTCGTCGAGTTGTTGCAAAACAATCCGTGACGGCTCACGTCCCCCCCGTCCCCTCTTCCTTCTTCGCTCGCTTCTCGCGCCGCCGCGCTGTCGCCTTGGCCACCACATCCAAAAGCGGCCGCCGCAATGCCTCGATGGTTTGCTCCGACGCCGTCGACAGCTCCAAGTTCATCAGCACCGCTTCCGCCACTTGCGCCCAATCCCGCATCCGGCGCCGCACTTCCGCCGGCGTGATCGTGTCCTTCTTCGCATCCGCCGCAGCGACCACCCGTTGCCCCTCGACCGCCCCAAGCTCCGTGCCCACCGCGCCAATGGCATGCGCAACATCGAGCGCCGTCATGTCTTTCGTCACGTGCACCTTGCTCAGCACCGACGCGAATTCGTTCGTCGCTAGCGAATTCAATTGCGCCGCATTACCAGCCTCGGCTTGGTACGTTGCCAGCACGCCCCGTAGGCCAATCGGGAAAAGCGCATCGCTCGCCCGATCGATCGCTGCTGCATGCGCTTCATCGCCGCCATCGCGCCCGAGCTCGAAATACTTCGCGGCGAGCAATGAATAGTGAAGACCGCGGCTCAGGTTGTCATGCCGGTCATCGAGCTTTTCGGCCTTCGCATTCAGCTCGCCGAGCGTCGCATCGGCCGTTGCACCATCGCGTGCGACGATGAGGGCCTGGTGGGTCGTATCGACGCGATCGTACAGCGGCGCAATTTGAGGCACCGCAAGAAAGGTAGCCTTCTGCGGGCCCACCCATGCCGCAGAAATGCTGATCATCTCACCAATCTGGAGGTCTCGTACGGAAGTGCTCATGTCGGGGACGGTACAGGAGTGCCGAGTTGTCTGTCAAGCTTTTGTCGTGTGGACAGCGTGGGCTACTTTCGAGCTTCCCGCGATGTCCGAAGTAACCGCGAAGGTCGATTAGCGAAGGCGTGCGCCTCGCAAGAGCCACTCGGCGCTGGGATCCGCAACGCGCGCGGAACCTGGAAGCGACACCGAGGGTCGGATCGGATCAGTTGGCGCAGGTCGGAAGCGACACCGCGGGTCGGGTCGGAGCGGTGCGCGGGATCCGGAGGTGACACCGCGGGTCGGGTCGGAGCGGTGCGCGGAGGTCGGAAGCGACACCGCGGGTCGGGTCGGAGCGGTGCGCGGAGGTCGGAAGCGGCACCGAGGGTCGGGTCGGAGCGATCTATGGACGGTGCATGGCTCGTCAAGCACGCGCTTGCGGACCTAACCGTGAAGAGTTTTGCCGGGCGCACTTTTTGTTCCAACTCGAACCGACTTGTAGTATCATCTGTCGCGTGGCGATCCCGTGGACAAAAGACGAACGGAATGACGTGGAGCAGGGTATTGCAAAGCATCCGATCGAGAGCGGACGATGCGCAGCGCTTGCTCGAGTGATTTACAAGATCGCAAAACCTGGAGATCCGGACACCTACGGGGTACAACTCAGACCACAAAGGGGCGCGAGATATCTTGTGCCGATAGAGCCAAACGTGCCGTATTGGCACAGCCATACACTGGTGGCTACACATGACCACAACGTCGATGCCGTAACCGGTGCAGATGGCTATCATGCGAAAGAGTACCTCGAAAGATATTGGCATTTCCATCAAATGCTGACCGTAGAAATGGTCGATGTGGAGACGATTGATGTTGGAATCGAGGACGATGTGTCATGAAATCCCTTCATCATACCATCGTTCACTGGGTCGACCAGCGCATTGAAGATATGCTCTCGGCACCTCGAATGTGGGGTGGAGATGAAGCTGTCGAAATGCAATTGCTACTATTGTTCGAGATGCGTGCTCTCGCAATGCGACCTGCACAAGAATTAGACAATCCTAGTCGTATTCTCGATACTTACGCAGCGTATCTCGCGAAAACATACCCAACAAAGCCACATCGCCCACTCTGTCAAATTGTAGAATCAGATCGTCTTGGACTCAATTTGGCTGCCGAGTTGCGCAAATTCCGGGATGCATTCGTTCCGCAAATGTTGGAGGAAAACCCGTATCAGCACCACCATATCGCAATTCAACTTACCTTCAAGCCACGAGTAGTCCCAACAGCGTCGGCTGTGACTGGTTATTATGAGGAGTTTCGACGGGCGGCACGGGCTGTGGCAAGGCCACGGGACAAGGCGATTGGGCGTCCCACGAAAGGTGTCGAAGCAGCAACTGATTTTTCATTGAATGATGTACGCATGACTCATCCCAATGGCCACGCTGCCACAGCACTTCTATTGCTTGGCGCCGGGCCCGGGCAGCAAGACTTGTTAGCGCAGGAGCAGGTACATGATGCGCTAGCCAATTTGATTACCATGGGTGAGTGGGCTGGGTCTGGTTCCAACGTGTCTGATCTGCCGGTGGATGACGTCGAACAGCGTACGCGCGTTGCAGTCCAATCGCTCCGAATACTCCCGCAAGCAGGGATAAGCCAAGTTGCAATTGGTGGCAAATTCATCGGTCGTGCACGACCGGTCGAGTTCCACCCTGAGCACGAAAAGCGCATCATGGAGGTGATCGGCTCGGTGGCAGCATCAGAACCTTTTGACCGACAAGATGAAACGCGCGGCGTAGATCTTGATCGCGGCCTTGTCATTCTTGGCCAGAAGGAACGCCTGCACTGTTATGTTCGTGCGGAGGATCTTGGAAATATGGCGCGCGCGGGGGTACAAGCACATGTGCGTGGGACGTTGTTCCGACCATTGACCGGAAAACAATTCGTACGCGCAGAGAAGTTGGATTGGATTGGCGTTCCGGACGAGGATTAGCATTCTGGGTCAGAAGTTGATTTGTTTCATGCCTACGGCAACCGCGTCGCAATATCCGCAATGACGCCCGCCACGAACGCTTGCGTGTTCACCGCGCCGCTGGCAGGCGTGTAAAAGTTCGTCCACGTAATGTACGGCGTAAACGCGGCAAACCCAAGCTCCGGGCCGGCACTGTAACCACCCGTGAGGCCGATCGGAATGGATGCCGTCGCCACAGGATCGCGCAGATCACCGATGGCAAGCGTGGTCGTCGATCCAATATGAATGCGATCCGTGATTTGCGTATAAACGCTGACGGGGACGCGGAAGCCAAAATGAGGATCGTTGTCGGTATACAACGGCACCTGCATGGCAACATCCAATCGGAATTGGTCACTCGGTCGAAGAATAACAGGAAACATCGGCTGAATGTAGCTGATGACGTTGGGCGATTGGGTGTCGAACCAAGCAATGACGCCAGCGCCGACATCGATGGGCGGCGTTTTCACGAATCGACCGGTGATGGCAAAGCGGCCCGTCCCTGGAACGGAATGCGCATTCATGTAAAACGGCGTGATTTGAAAATCGACATGTACCTCGGGAACGATGCCCCAAAGCGTGCCCACCGTCGCGGCCACGCGGCGATCCTGGTCGCCGCCAGGGTATTCGATGGAGGGAATCAAATACACGTCGACCATCTCCGCAGGCAAAATGAGCCCGCGCTTGACCATGGGCGTGGGGCCCTTCGGTTTTCCCGGAGCAACCCGAGCTCCCGCTCGCGTCGCGACAGGCTCGGCACTCCTGGCTGCCGAGGCCGCCAGAAAAACGAATACAAACGCGGCAAGCGCCGCCATCTGTTGTCGCGAGCCCATGTTGCTGCGTATTGCCTTGGGGCCTTACGCCCGGGGCGTCAGCCCCACGAGCCCTCGATGGTGAAAAAAAAAGGAGGGCGGGGGGATCCCGCGGCTCATCCGTCGTTACGTATGCCCATCGCCCGCAAGTATTCTTGATCGAACTGCCAGACGAGGCCCTCGGCATTCGCATAGGGACCGGGCGTGTAGGCGCGAGAGCTCACGCCGAGCTGCGATAGCTCGCAGACGTGCCAGTCTTGCCGGTTGGTCTTGTTTCAGGAATGCACCCACGGCTGAGCAGTGAACGCCGAGGGCAGGCGACTACCGCCTCCTGCCTCGACGCATGGCCTGCGCAATCCCATGTTTCAAGTTCGCGCAAGTGCTCATGCCGGCAAGGTCGTCGCCATGTTTGCAAAACGCCTGCGCAACCTCGGCACGAATGCCCGTGAGCAGCACGTCGACCCCGAGCAGGCGCGATGCATTCGTCACGCGCGTCAATGCGTGCACCACGTCTTCGTCGATGGCCGGGACGCCGGTGACGTCGACGATGGCAAATCGCGCCCGTTGCGAGGCAAGCCCGCGGAGAAGCACTTCCAGCACCTGATTGGCACGCGCCTGATCGATGGGGCCGATGAGCGGCATGACGACGATGTCGTCCGTAATGGGAATGAGCGGCGTGGACAATTGTGCGAGTAGCAACGCTTGGCTACCGAGGAGCTTGTCGCGTTCGATTTCGGCCATTTTTTGCGCCGTGACGTCCAGTGAGAACGCTTGCCAGACGACGGGCTCATTGGATTCGTCGCGTAGAATCGTAAATCGCACGTGCATCCAAATGACTTCGCCATTCGCCAATATCCAGCGGTATTCTTGGACGCCTTCAGTGGAATTTCCAGCCGCCAGGGCTTGAATTTCTCGTTTGGCTTTTTCCTTGTCGTCGGGGTGCACGAGCTCCAGCCAAAATCCGGCTTGACTTTGCCATCGTTCCATACCGTAGCCCGTGATCGCCTCGACCGACGGGCTCACGTAGCTCGCGGCAACTTCATCGGGTCGGCCCCAGGTTTCCCACGAAATCCCTGGCAGCGTCGACGTGAACGCATTAAAACGCTCGTCGGCCCGGGACACCGCGACCTCGAGATCGCGAATGCGTTTCGTGGCGGCGTCGAGCTCTTGCCGCAACGTTTCCGCTTCACGAAGATCATCGACCCCTTGGGGAATATCCGTTTCCAACATGATCCGGCTCAGATTACCACGACACCTGCCACGGATGCGCCGCATTTTCGAAGCGCTGCGCATCAAAGCCGTCGCTCGGCAAGCTCCACACTTTTTTCTGGAAATCCGCTCGGTTTCGGGTAATCTGGTGCGCTCGGAGCGTTCGGTGTGGGAGGGAGGAGCGGCATGTCGAGTCACATACCAATCATTCGTAGTCTCGAAGAACTGCATGCGTCTTTGCGAGCACGCATACCGTCACCGGTGATCTTCGGCCACCTGAACACTCGACTCATCATTCAGCTCGGTGTGAATTTGAATGACATCTTACCGGAACAAAATCGTGATCCGGCTCTTTTGCAAAAAGTCCTTGATGCGCTGAAGCGCATGAACATCCGCGTGGAGGCGACGACATGACCGGCATACATTCCGCACGAACGACGGAGCTGAATTCATTCGATGCGGCGAATGAGCTGGTTGCCGGTTTATCGGGAGCTTCTGCGCGGCTCGTCGTCTTTTTCGCCGGTATCAAACAGGATGGGGCGGCGATTGGTGAAGCATTGCGAAAGCGCTTTCCGGGAGCGAGTGTCATTGGATGTTCGTCGAATGGTGAGTTTTCGGATGGAGGTTATGGTAAGGGGGGCGCGGTAGCGGTCGCCATTGGGCCTGACCGCATTGGCGCGTGCGCTGCGGAAATGGCGCTCGTCGGAGGCGATGTCGATGCGGGCATTCGTGATGCGGCCGCGCGGATGAGTGCCAAGCTCGGGCGCGGATTGAACGAGCTTCCGCCGGAACGATTCGCGGGACTTGCGCTGCTCGAAGGCGCACGCGGGCGTGAAGAGCGAATCAATGAAGCGCTGGGGAACGTCGCCCCATTTTTGCCTTTCGTCGGAGGATCGGCAGGGGACGACATTACCTTTTCCGGTACGTGGACGTTCGTCGACGGGAAGCTCGAACGAGACGGCACGGCGCTGGTTTGCGCGGAAATGCTGGTTCCGTTCACGGTCATGAAGACATGTCATTTCGATGCAACCGAGCGCGTCGTCACGGTGACG
Organism: Polyangiaceae bacterium; assembly: GCA_016715885.1. Lineage (NCBI taxonomy): Bacteria > Pseudomonadati > Myxococcota > Polyangiales > Polyangiaceae > Polyangiaceae bacterium. The sequence goes on along the minus strand of JADJXL010000010.1, from coordinate 76,275 downwards.
AAAATCGATGCGGCGCGACGGTTGATTCTGGCGCTCGATGGTGAGCCGGCCGCGCCGTATTATGCGAAGGTGCTCGGCATTCCAGTGTCCGAGCTGGCGTTCGAGCATTTTCACGTCAATCCTTTGGGACTCATGATTGACGGTGAGCCTTGGCTCAGAAGCGTCATTCGGCCCGAAGGGGATGCGCTTCTTCTGGCGTGCGCGGTCATCGAAGGCGCTCGACTCCATTTCATGCGCGCCGGCGACATGGTGGCGGATGCCGAGCAAGCATTTGCAAAGACGTGCGCAAAGCTTGGAGGTTCGGTGGGAGGTGGCATTTTCTTCAATTGCGCGTTCCGGATGGTCGAAGCGAGCATCAAAGGCTGCGAAGAACGTTATCACCGCGTCTTGTCGACGATTCCACACGCCGGCCTGCACACCAACGGCGAATCCTACATCGGTCACATCAATCAAACGTTGACTGGTCTTCTCTTTGCCTGACGTCGTCGCGCGACGCTCGCTTCGTGTTTCTTTACAATCGGCTTCGGACGTGGCATCGTTTCCGTCGCGATGTTCATTGCGTGGATCAGTCAGTACATACATCGGCTCATGGCCTTCGCTGCCAAACGAGAAAAGCAGCGATTCGATGTCGACGCCAATCGCGCACAGGCGGTCAATGATCAAACCCTGCTTGCTCTTCTTCGGCACAATCGCGACACGGAATTCGGGAGGCGCCACGGCTTTGCGGACATCCATTCGGTGGACGCGTTTCGCCGAACCTTGCCCGTGTCCTCGTACGAAGCGTTTCGCGACGATATCGAACGCATTGCGCGCGGAGAGCAAAACATACTGACGGCCGATCGCGTCACGCACCTTGGCATAACGTCGGGCACGACGGGCGTCGGCAAAATGATACCCATGACCGACGTGTCGCGAAAGACGGTCGCCAAGGCCATGACGCTGCTCGTGCAGGGGTTTTTGGCGGACAAAGTGGCTGCGGCTCGATTCGGTGGTCGAGGCTTGCTGCTCATGAGCGCGACATTGCCAAAGACGAGTGAAGGTGGTTTGCCCATGGGGCCGTCGACATCGGTGGGAATGGCAGGAATGCTTCGCATGAGCCATTGGATATGGACGTCGCCGCCGGAGGCGTACCAAGCGCCCACGCAGGCCGATGCCATGTATTTGCATCTGCTTTTTGGCCTGTGTGACCCGTCCCTGCGTTTTCTCGGCGCGCCTTTTGCCTCGGGCATCCTCGACCTGTTTCATACGCTCGAACGACATTGGCCACGGCTCGTGGAAGACATTGGCCAGGGCTCGCTGCGAAGTGACATGAAGATGGCGCCGGCGCTGCGTGCACGCATCGAAAAGCGTCTTCGCCCGCGGACGGCGCATGCAAAGCGATTGGAGAAGGAGTTTTCGCGCGGAATGGGCGACATCGCGCGCCGCGTTTTTCCTGGCATTGGTTGGATCAACACGGTGTGCGGGGGGAGCTTCGCGGTCTACGCGGAAAAGTTTGCCCAATACACCGGCGACTTGCCCGTGTATTCGTCCGTGTACGGATCGACCGAAACCATGTTGGGTGTCGGCATTGGCTCGGGAAAACCCAACTACGTACTGACGCCTCGAGCGGCCTTTTTCGAATTCATCGACGCAGAAGCCATGGACGAGCCGAATCCCGAGCCGCGGCTCATCAGCGAGCTCGAAGAGGGCAAGCGTTACGAAATCGTCATCACGACTCGAGCGGGCCTCTATCGTTATCGAATGGGCGACGTGGTTCAAGTCGTGGGGCGTTATCGGTCATTGCCCATTGTCGACTTTTTGTACCGGCGAGGTGGTCTTTTGAACTTGGTCGGTGAAAAAACGTCGGAAGATGCGGCCTACGCGGCGCTCATGGGCACGCTTTCGCGCAAGGGACTGGAGCTCGTCGATTACACGGTCACCCCGGATGTCGAATCGACGCCGGAACGTTATGTGTTTTTCGTCGAGCTTGCAGGCGGGGCCCAAGGCGTCGATGACGAGGCGCTCGCGAAGCTGCTCGATGTCGCATTGTGCGGGGCCAATCCTTTTTACGAAATGATGCGCAAGCCGGAAAAGTTGGGCAAGGCCGCGTTTCGCCACGTCGAACCGGGCACGTTCCGGCTCCTCAAGGATGTGCTCGTACGGCGAGGTGCTTCGCCGGCACAAGCAAAAGTGCCGCGGGTCGTTCGCGACGCGGAGATGCTCGAATTGCTCGACGCTCGCACTCGAAATGGGGCAGCCGAGGTTCGTTGAATTCAGGAAAGGCTACGAAGAACATCATGAGATACGCCGCAAATGTTTGCATTTTCGTATTGGTGTGTTTCATGAATGTGGCGCGCGCCGACGTACCCCCGCCAGCGGCGCGATGCGCAGCCGAGGGGGCTGCGTGCTCGGGTTACACGATTGGATTGCTTGGATTCGAATACAAGGGCACGTGCATGCAGGATGTGAGGGGGTTTTGGTACTGCAAAGAAGGCACCATGTGTTACAGCGCCAAGGGTCCAGGGAATGTCCCCTCGCCAGGCTACGGCGAACAACCCTGCAACGAGCTCACGTTTGCCAATGCGGCCGCCACGCCGAGCGCCTCGGCGGTGGCATCCGCGGCGCCGCCCGTCGAATCGAAACCGGCTCCACCTGCGCCGAAATCGGCGAATTCGTGCGGCATTTCGGATGCATCTCGATCGGAGGCAAACGCAATGGTGTGGGTGCTCGCGGCATTCATCGCAGCTCGCGGCGTACGTCGTCGAGCCAAGCGAGCCATTTAGCTTGCGTTATGGCCCCGTACGTCAAGGTTTTTCACGCAATGCCCCGTCGAACGTCTTGACCATCTTGCCGTGGCGCAGCTCGTATCGAATCAGCCAATGGCTGAATCCGGGCCCGAGCGGCGTTCCGTCGGGCTTTTCCCCGAAGTAGCTCACCGATTGAAATGTCCTCACGAGCTTCCCGTTTTGCCATTGGTATTCGTTGTTTTCGTAGACCGGACCGCCTGCGCGAAAGGCGCTCGTGAGCTTTTTCTTTTGGCGATCGACTTGCACGAAGATGAGCGGGTCGAGCTCGGCGTGGCGCACGAACGTGCGTGATTTCGCATCGAATAACCAGCACATTTGGCTGTAATTGTAGGCGCCCGTCATGACCACGACGCATAAATCCATAATGTTGTCGAAATCGAGGTCCTCGGTCACGTTCCAAATGGGACCATCGGCTACGTCCGGAGGAATGGTTTGTCCGGGCTTGCGAAAAATCCCCGCGATGAGCGGCTCGGGATCCATGTCATTCGGATCGGCCTTCGTTTCCTGGGACAAATCGTACAACAACGACGCCACACAACCTCCACTTTCTTCCGTGGCCATACGCGACACCGACGTGATCACGAACCATTCGGGATGGTCCTGAAACAAGGTGCCTTCCATGGCCAACGTGCAAGGAGGTTTTCCTGGCTCGAGCGTCAGCGCGACTTTATGGAGCGGCTCCGCCGGGGGCTCGGGCGGAGGTATCGGCGCTTGTGGAGGGGCCGCACTGGCACTTGCGATGGGCGCGGCGCTTGGAGCAGACGACGCTATTGCGACGACGATCGGTCTTGGAGGCGGGGAGGGAGTTTGTCCGCACGACGCGAGATGGACGAAGGCGAGTGAAGCTTTAGCGAGCAGACGACGCGGCACGCGGCGACGATACGGCAGCGAGGGGAGTTTGCCAAGAAGGCAAAGGGTGGTGTTGACCGAATCCGGTTGCTCTTGCCTCTTTCCAAGGCCCGCCTTTTCTGCTATCGCACCGAGCGCCGATGCAACGTCCTCTCTCGCCTTGGTCCCTCTTTTTCGCTGTCCTTCGCAATCCGCGCGCTGCGATGGCCGACGTCGCAGCACGCGCCCACGTGCGCGAAGGGCTCGGGGCCATGCTCGTCCTCGGCGCCGTGCACGCGCTTTTTTCGCTCATGCTTCATTTTGCAGGCCACGCGCCGCGCATGGGTATCCCTGGGCTCGCCGGGGAAGGTCATTACTTGCGCCAGGCCATTTTCGTTGTGCCGCTGTACCTCGTCCTCTTCTGGATGGGCGGGCTCGTTACGCACGCTCTGGCGCGGCGTTTGTCGGGATCGGGCAGCCGGGATGCTTCGCTCGCCGTTTTGGCGTGGCATACGCCGTCCCCATGACGGTGCTTTTTCTCTTGCCTGATGTCGCGGTATTTTTGACATTGGGTTTTGCCGCCATTGGCAAGGCCATGCGCTGGTATGCGCCCGTTGCAGCGATTGCGTGCGTTTGGCTCGGCGCGGTGGGTTTGTCACGAGCGCATGGTATGGGCGCGGGACGAGCAACTCTTGCTATCTTTGCTGGTTTCTTGTCGCAAGCTCTCGTGGGCGGTTTTTTTCTGAGATAAATGCAGCAAAAAGCTGCTCGACCGGGTCATTCGACGTTGTCGATCATTGAAGTTGGAGTCGAATCGGGTTGAAGTAAACCCTTACGCCGGTGCGCGTGCCAGCTTCATCGCCGCGCGTATCTCCCACGTAATCGAGTCTCTTGACGAGGGAGGACGGAGAGAACGAAAAGGAATCGGTTCCATGATCGCTGTCGATGTATCGGTGGGTGAACGACGTCGGTCCCAGGATGCTGACAATCGGGGTGCTGGCGGTATGTAGGCGGTAATATTGGTGTCCTCTGGCTTCCGTCCAATCACGTTCCGATTCGATGGCGCGCATGTAAACGCGTGCCCAAAGCTCCCGTTGGTTGAAGATTTCGAGTTTTATTTCGGAATCCACGACAGGGCCGTGCCCCTTGAATTCTCGGTCGCCACGCACGTGCGGCGGGACGAAGAAAGGTGTCACTGCGTTGATGACCGTATACGTCGAAAGGGCTCCCTCGGCGACGCCTGTCGATTCATCGCCCACCGCCGACAGTGCGACAGCCTCGTCGCCAGAGATGGACTCGTCGATATCGGCAGCACAACCCGTCACGACGAGCGAGATGCACCCCAATGCGAGAAAAATGTTTCCAAAACGCATGGATCCTCCATTCGTCCAAGGCTGATAACAAGCTTCATGCCCGGACGGATGGGCCCGATGGGCCGTCTGCTGTGAAAAAAGGTCTCAGCCACGAGTGCCCTGTCAGGGTCTCCAAGGTACGGTTGTGCAAGGCGTGGTCGAGGTGCGCGAACGGGACCGTGGAATGACTGATTTCGCGCGAGTCATTACAGGCAAACCCTATGCAGCGCCGAGTCGATGCGCGTCGTGCTTCACGATTTCCGTCTATCGTGGTGCGTGAGGCGGCATGACCGCTTGTCAAAGGGTCGAGCCGACGCTACTGTCCCGCCGCGATTGGAGCAGACGAGAGAGTGCCGCCGTTGTCCTTCGAAGATGAACCAGCCCCCGCGGTGCGGCCAAAGAGCGGTCGATGACCAACCACGCTGCGATCAAGGCGGCCGTCGAGCCTCACGTGTCGCTCGTCCCATTGGCGCTGGAGGAGGCAATCCGCCGTTTTGGTCATGACACGGTCGCATTTCAGGGCCTCGCGCCAGGAATGCGGGCGTGGAGCGACGGTGCGGGTGGTTGGGTAACGTACATGGATACGGGCAGCGCGTGGCTTGCCGTGGGCTCTCCGCTTTGCCCGGGCGACGATATGGGTCGCGTGGCGCGCGATTTCGTCAATGCTGCACGCATGGAGGGGCGCCGAGCCGGGTTTTGCGCGGCCGAGGCATTTCCATGGGACGATGGTTTTGCGCGATTTCCGCTTGGCCAGCAGCCAATCTGGGATCCACGCAAATGGGGTGACGTGCTCGCTGGCCGGCGAAGCTTGCGCGAGCAAATTCGGCGCGCTCGTGCAAAAGGCGTGCGCGCGCGCGTGGTCGCGGGAGAGCAAATCGCTCGCGAAATGCGGCCCGAGATCGAGGCGCTCCGTGCGAAGTGGCTCGCGACGCGGCGAGGTGGGGCGCTTGGCTGCCTGCTTTCCGTCAACCTTTTTCATCGTCATTCCGAACGGTTTTACGTCGTGGCCGAGCAAGGCAATCGCATTCACGCACTTGCTCGCGGCCGTGCCGTGCCGGGCCGGAAAGGGTTTTTCTTCGAGGACATTCTGCGCGGGAGCGATGCGCCGAATGGGACCGTCGAATTCTTGTTCGATGCAACCATGCGCGCTCTCGCAAAGGAAGGTTGTGGACGAGTGACGACGGGGCTCGTCCCGTTCGCCGGCCCGCTGCCTTTCGCATTGCGCCTTCTGCGTCGCATGGGCGGCTTCGTCTTCGATTTCGACGGGCTCCACGCGTTTCGCCCGGTTTGCTCCGGAAAGCTGGGAACCGGTATGGTTCATCCACCCGCGAGGCACGAGCCGTCTCATTGTTTTGTGGGATGTCGCTTCCGCGCTCACGGCCGGCCGCCCCATTCACTTCGCGCTGCGGGCTTGGCGACAGAAGAAGCGGTCTGCGAGGCCCTGACCGACCTGCACGGGGAGCCCCAGGTCGATTGTCAAAAATTTTCTCCGCACCGGTTCGGCTCGTGCTGGTCCGCTGAAGAATCGTGTATCATGAGCCCGCGTCGCAGGCGTCGCTACCAGCGCTCGCACGACCACGCAAAGCGATCGTTCGAATGGCAAGGGCATTTCTTGGGCAACGAATGAAGGAGTATTCTTCATGAAACGAGCTATGAAACATGGTCTTCACGAGCGTAACGTCGCTGCAGGTACGCTCGCCTTCGGCGTCATCGTCGTGATGTCGAACGGTTGTACGGGCATCATCAGCGACCCCAACAACGGTGAGTTTGGGGGAATGGGAGGCGCTGGTGACACGTCGTCCTCGGGAGGCGATACGTCGTCCGGCAACTCGTCTTCAGCCGGGGGCAATGGGTCCTCGTCAGGAATGCGTCCTCGTCGTCCGGAGGCGAAGCGTCGTCTTCGTCATCGAGCAGCAGCTCGTCGGGAGGCAGCTCATCCTCGTCATCATCCGCATCTTCGTCCTCGTCGTCATCATCGTCCTCGTCATCGAGTGGTATGCCGCCGACGTGTGGCAATGGTGTTATCGAGGGCGATGAGGTTTGTGGATCCGCCTGCGAGTTGCCCGACGAGTTGCAACGATGGCGATGCATGCACGATGAACGTGCTCAGCGGCAGTGCTGCGATGTGTAATGCGGTGTGTACGTATCCGCCGATTACGGCATGTGTCAATGGAGACGGCTGCTGCCCCATGGGCTGCATGTACGCAGCCGACAACGATTGCCCTCCACCTCCGCCAACGACGCTCGATCAGCGTTTGGTCACGGTCGACGTGACGACGCCTGCGGGGGTCGCGAGCGGCGACAGCAATTGGCGCATTTGGGCGCTTGGATCGCTCGGCATATCGCCCGTGTATACCGTGCCTTTTGCCGATTGCGGTACGCCTGTCGGCTACACGACCGGCTCGTATGCGGCGCCTCGAGCACGCGTCGCGCGGCTCGACAAGGACGACAAGCTCGTCGCGACGTACGACCTTGGGGTGTTCATCATGCGCGGCCTTGCTGCCGAAGGTGATGGCCATTGGGGCGCGCTTTTGTGGGACTACAAGGGCGCGGACAGTCCGATGAATCAAATGGTCGTGCGTCGTTACGACAAGGACGCCAATCAAATGTTCTCCACGGCTCTCGACAACAGCAATGTCGGCCCGACCGATTTTGGTATCGGCGAAAGCCGTTTGGAGTTCGGCGCGGGCAAGTACAGCGCGTATTATCACGTGCACGGTACGAACATGAATTACTTCGCTTATGGTCACGAGGGCGATCAATTGATCCACGTCGCCGCGGCGACTGGTGCGCAAACCAATGGTTGGACGTGGGGCTGTTCGCACAGCATGAGCGAGCTATTGCGTTTCAGTCCGGCGGCGGGGATCACGCTGCCCATTTGCGCGACCGATTGCTACCCCGGCACGACCGGCAGCAACTTCTCGACCGATTCGATCGGCGGCATTTACCTCAACAACAACGAACGAAAAGTTCGAGATTTCAATGCCGGTTGCAATGGCAAGGTGGCCACGGAGCTCGGGAGCGCGGCACCGGCTGCGGCGGGTTGGAAGCTCGTGTTCAACGGTCACCAGAATGCGGCCGTGAAGGGCCAGAATTCCTACAACACGTCCACGATGAACCAGGACATCGGGTTTGTCGGCATTGCGAACGACAAGACGCTGGGGCCGATCGTATGGCTGACGAATACGACGGGCGTGAACGAGGCCAACTCGTCGATTGCGCGGTGGCAACCGTCGGGAGACGCGACCGAGCAATACGTGGTCGGTTGGACGTCGGCGCCGACGGGCGGCACGTATTACCTTGGCCGCGTTGGTGCGAGCGGCAACTTCCTCGAGGGGCCGCTGACGATTGCGACGGCGAAGTGGGGACGTCGCGACGATCCGTTCCGCGTGCACTTGAATGGCGACGTCGTGTGGGCATGGTTCGACAGCGCTGGCAGCACGACGCTCAAGTTCGCGCGGCTCAAGTCCGGCGGATCGGCCATGTGCTCGATGCTGTGACGTGGGGTGGAAACGGGCGAGGGGGTCTTGGGTCCTGCGAATTATTTGGGGCCCGAGCTTCCGCCTGCCACGGAGATGCCTTGCCAAGGCTTCTTTTCCGCCAGGTCACGGGACATGACGAGCACTTTGGGGTTCAGCCACGTCAGCTCGCGTTTGATCGTCTCGGCCATTGCCGAAGCTTGGGCCGCCGTCATGATGCGGTCTTCCTCGAGCCACAATACGACGCAGATTCGTTCTTTCCAGCCGAAAATACTTCGCACGAACGGCGCCAAGTCCCGTTCGTCGAGCGGAGCGCGCCTGCACGCCCACGTCATCGACGCGATGGAATCGCGAACCTTGTCTGCTACCTCTTTCGCCAGCGCGCCACTCGATAAGCGTGGTTTGTTTTCGATACGATACTGGCGAAAATTCTTGACCTCGATGAGCCACGGCGCATTGAAAAGGACGCCGACGAAGTCCACGCTCTTGGTGTCGCCCGCTTTGCACAAACCATTCTTGAACGCGGGATGATCGTCCCACTTGATGACCCGCCAATCGTCGCTGAACGTGAATTCGAGGCGGCTCTCGGGATGCGTGGCGCTCATGTGGACGCTCCCGACACGCTTTCGTCGAACAGCCTTCGTTCGAGGTCGTAATGCTTCGTGAATTCGTCCAAAATGGGGTTGTCCGGCAAATCCGCCAGCGTCCTCCCAGGTGAAACCTGCACCGGCTCATGCTCTCCGTCTCGATGGAATGCGAAAAATCGAATCGGAACGTCGGGGTGCTTGTCGTATTCCGATAGCAGCGACAGCTTGTGCGCGAGCAGGTAATCGTGCGTTGTGACGAACATCTGCACCCCGCGCTTGCCAAGCTCCACCAAGATGTCGACCACGAGCGACACGAGACGCGGATTCAGGTTCGCTTCGGGTTCATCCCAAAATAAAATGCCGTTCGTCGTGAGGGAACCATTGAGCACCAAGTGTGCCAGGCACGCGATTTTGCGCAGACCTCGGCAACCAGGTGCGCTTCCATGACCCCATCTTTGCGCACGACGTAAAACCGATTGCCCTGCAGTGCCACTTTGCCCCCGAGCGCGACTTCAATCGGCGCGATGAGCGCTTGGGCTTGCTCCGACCGCGGGCCTCGCAACACGGATTGACTGAGCGCTATGCAAGCATCGTAATATGTCTCGTCGAACGATATCTCGCGCGCTTGGTAGGCTGCAATGAATCCTTCGTACATGGCGAGCACTTCGCGCGTCGGCAACAAATCGTCGGCTCCTCGGTTTTCCACGAATCCGCCCACACATCTATCTTCTTCTTCCCGCGCGTGTAGAGCGTGACGCCAACGTTCCCGTCGTCCCTTGAATGTCGATGCGCCCTTGCCCCGACCCCTTGCGCCGGCGAACGAGGCGCCCGAGGAAACCATCATCGGGTCGGAACACCTTGGCCAGCTTTTCGTGCAAACGAGCATCGAGCGGGATGGTGCTGTCGGTTTGCTCCATCGTCTTGATGGGCGCGTAAAGCGCCTTCATGGCGTGCGACTTCCCGCTCGCGTTCGTACCGAGGAACACGTTGATGCCGGTGCACGGCCCGAGCGTGGTCGCCTTGAACGCGCTGAACTCCGACAGGGTTACTTTGGTGACTTTCATGTCGCGCTCGATGTTACTCCGATTCGCCATCCTTGCCTATCGGTAACGAACTCGACCTCTCCTCACTCCCCGCCCGTGACGCAATGTTGGCAATACCTCATTGCACGACGAGCGCACGTCACTCGACATGCCAAGTACACCGAGCCCGTCACGCGCGCATGTCACCGACATGCCAAGTGCACCGAACCCGTCACGCGCGCATGTCACTCGACATGCCAGCGCACCGAGCCCGGACGAGCGCATGTCACTCGACATGCCAAGTGCACCAAGCCCGTCACGCGCGCACGTCACTCGACATGCCAAGTGCACCGAGCGCGTCACGCGCGCATGTCACTCGACATGCCAAGTGTTGTGCAGCCCTCAATGCCGCCCGCCTCTTTGCCGCTGCATCGCGTTCGTCCAATGCGCGATGTCCTCGTCGCTCATTCGACCCGGTGAGCAGCGACGCGCGTCGACGTACCCCCATGCGTGAAAGTCGATCAGGTATTGCCCACGCGAAAGGAATCCGCCGCGACAAACGGGTTCGAGTGGCGTGGCCTCTTCTTCTTGCACGAGGCGCCTTGCAAGCCTGCGAATGACCTTCGGCGGTATCTTCGACATTTCGCCCGGGTACACGAACCCAAACAAAACGAGATGACTGAGGAGCACCCGCCAATGCGGCCCGAAACGACGAACGAGACGATCCCAATCCATGCGAGTTGCCCAAGAACGAAGCAAATGCGCAATATCCGCGCCATCGTATCGCTCGCGCTCCATGATGTACGCCTTCGAAAAAAGTGTTTCTTCGGGCGGACAGAGCTTGGTTTCGACCCCGAGCACCGTGCCTGTCAACGCGTTGTCGAACCATTCGTCGTCGACGACCGCGACGCCATTGCCCGAGCTGTAGATGACATCGACGAAACAATCCTCGAAATGCGCCTTGGCGAGCCAATGCGGGAACGTCATTTCGGTCGTCGCGCCGATGTCCTGCAATACCGCGAGCAGCTCGCTGCTGTCCTTTTCCCGCGTGAAGATGTCGAGGTCATGCGTTTTGTGCGGGATACCCGCGAGTTGTTCGAGCGCAAAAGCGCCGCCCACCAGATAATCGACGCCGGATTCATTGAGCGTGACGAGCGCGCGTCGATACGTCTCATGGCTCTTCGGTTCGTAAACCGTGTTTGCGCAGACTGAGCACGCGGCTACCATGATCCGTCCTTCCAATCAAGTGTGGGATGCGACGTGGGGCATGTTCGGCTCCACGTTGCTCGGTTCTGGCAATTCGTTCGATTCATCCGCATCGACCTGCAGAATTCGAACGGGCGGTTGGTCGGGGAAATACTTCCGCAATACCGGAACTGCCACGTTGAAGACGGGGACACCATTCGATGTGGCACCTTCGGCGATGCCTCGATGAGCGTGTCCGTGCAGCGCCAATGTGACCGGAATGCGCGTCAGCGGTTCTTCGAGGCGACTCGAACCGAGAAACGGGTAAATCTCGGAGGCTCGCCATACACCGTGCGTGCAATCGGCGCATAGTGCAAGACGGCAATCCGCGAGCGCGTGCGTAATCGCGACAGACCACTCTCCAACTTCAGAGCCTCCTCGATCGCTGAATGCACGAACCGTTTGAGGGCCGGTTCTCCCATGGCTCGAAAGCGCGTACTGGCCGAAGCCCCCGCCAAACCCTTTGACCCCACAGAAACCGACGCCACGAATTTCGCACGTGTCGCCGTCGAGCAATTGCACGCCGTGTCCGCGCAGGATCTTGAAGACCTCGTCTTGACTACCGGCCTCATAATCGTGATTGCCGAGGACTCCGACGATGGGGATTTTTACCGCAGGGAATAGCTCTTTCACGAGGATTCGCGTTTCTTCGACCGTGCCGCGATCGGTCAGGTCGCCGCACAGGATGAGCACGTCGGCATGTTCGTTGACCCATGCGAGCGTGGTTCGGAGCCGTCCTTGCGTCGATCGCGAGCAATGAAGGTCGCCGATCGCAGCGAGGCGCACTTTCTGCAGGATGTCGTTCACCGTGTCCGCCTACCGAATGCAAGGTCGAGACCAGCTCCCATTCTCGGTGCAGTTCGGTCCGCGCCGCACGCCCGCGTTTGCTTGACATCCTGGTTGCACTGGGCAACAGTGGCCGGCGTGCTTGGGGTCGCGTCAGGAAGAAGTTTCGTCCTGCCATTGGTCATTCGGACTTTCGCGAGCTTCGCGAAGCAAAGCTCGGCTACATCGACAAGACCGGTTTCATCAGCGAGATTCTCGACGACCCGAGCAAGGTCTTTCTGTTCCCTCGGCCGCGAAGGTTTGGCAAGACGCTCAACCTGTCGATGCTCGGCTACTTTCTTCGCAAAACGAACGAAGACCTTTCCTCGTTGTTCGCGGGCCTCGAGGTCACGAACGACGCCGAGGCGATGGAGCACTTCCAGAAGTATCCGGTCATCTCCGTCACGTTCAAGGACGTGAAGGCACGTACGTTGTCGGATGCGATGATTGGCATCCGCGATCAGCTCGTGAAGGCGTTTCGCGGACATCGCTACCTACTCGATCAGCATGAGCTCGATCCGACCATGGAGCGAAAATTCGAGGGCATACTCAGCGGCGAGCTCGGCGATGGGGAGCTCCCCTATGCGTTTGATTGGTTGTCGCGGGCTCTTTATGAATACCACGGCGAACGTGTGGTAATTTTGATCGACGAATACGACACGCCGGTGCAATCCGCCTATGCACATGGCTTTTTCGATGACGTCGTGCTGTTTTTCCGCAACTTCTTCTCCGCTTGCCTGAAGGACAACACGGCCCTCTTCAAGGCGGTGCTGACGGGCATTTTGCGTGTGTCCAAAGAAAATATGTTCTCGGGGCTGAACCATATCGACGTGTATTCGATCATTCACGAGCCGTACAGTATGGCGTTTGGATTCACCGATGACGAGGTCGCCTCCATCATCGAACCAGGGCGCTTGGAAGAAGTCCGGTCGTGGTATAACGGGTATGTTTTCGGTGGGCATGTCATCTACAATCCAGGGTCGATTCTCCATTATCTCAAACGCGGTAAACTCGAGCCTTATTGGGTGAACACCGCTCTGAACGAGCTCATCGAGCGGCTGGCGCTGAACGAGGGGCTCGGCTTGTCCGAAAAGTCGGCGGCGCTCTTGAACGGAGGCACCATCGACGTGCAAATCGATTCCAACATCGTCTTGCGGGACATCGAGCGGATCCCCGAGGCGTTTTGGAATTTTTTGCTGTTCGCGGGATACCTGAAGGTCGTCGATTTGCAGCTCGACATGGGACGCTATTATGGAAAACTCGCGATCCCCAACCGTGAAGTGAACATCGTGTATCAAGACCTTTTTCGGTTTTGGCTCGCGAAAGCGGATCCGTCGTCGGATGATACGAAGATGGTGGTCAAGGCGCTGCTTGCCGGAGATGCGGCGACGGTGCAAGAGAGGCTCGGGCGCATTCTTTTGACGGCGATGTCGTATTTCGATCCGGCCGGAGCGAGCCCGGAGAAACTTTATCATGGTTTCGTCCTGGGGCTGCTTGCAGTTTGGAAAAGCAATACGAAATTCGTTCCAACCGCGAATCCGGGTACGGTCGCGCCGACATGATCATGCGGCCGAAAACCGCGGGGCGTCCCGGTGTGGTCATCGAATTCAAGGTGCTCGACAGCCCGCGAAAAACCGTGGAGGGCGTGCTGAAAGAAGGCGCTCAGCAAGTGCGCGAGCTACGTTATGCCGCGGAGCTCGTCGCGGCCGGTGCGTCGCCGGTGTACGAATACGTGATGACGTTCGACGGCAAAGAGACGTGGGTAAAGCGGGTGGACGATGTTTTGGCGGAGGCGTCGGGGTAGGCGTTTCCTCACTTCTTGCTGGGCAGTGTATCGTATTCGTACCCGAGCGTCTTGTAGTCGAAGACGTCGGAGACATCGACCTCGGTGAAATTGAAGAGCGGGCCGCGGTAAGTTTCGGGATAGCCCGGGTTACCGTGATCGACCATCCTCGCGGGATCACCGCTTTGCACATTCGCCTCCTGCCAGGCTGCCCACAGGCGATCGACTTGGGCATGGTTGAGGAAGAACATGGGGTCATTGGGTGACGCGGTGCTCGCTTGCATGTCGCCACCAATGAATACGTGGCCTTGTCCGTGCATCTTGCAGCCCGCGGCGACGCAGAGCGCTTCCGTGTCGTCGTTGTCGAAGCCTTCGAGGTATTGACGGAACGAGACGTCCTCTTCGGTGTAGCAACTGTCATTGGGGTTCGAGTCGTACACGAGGCGATCGAAGATGCCGTCGATCGCAGCGGCATCCGGCGGCCCATTGACGAGAGGAATGCATCCGACTTTGCGCAGAATGGGTCGTTTTCCGCAGCGCACGCCGCTCGTGCCGAAGGGCTGCTGCCCCTCGGTATAGATGTTCGTCATGAAGCCCTGGTCGGTGAGATAACCGGTGACTGCCGCGGTGGCGTCGTCGCAGCCTCCGGCCGTGCCCAGGTAGCTATTGTCGAAGAGCGGCGCGCATGTTTTGGGGTTGCCGTCGGCATGGCAATCCGTCCAATCCCAATAGGGCAACGCAAAATTCGGATCGCCCGTGACTTCGGCCATGCGTCGACGACTTTTTTCTTTTCGCTGTCTTGAAGCGACGACCACGATTTGCGCACACGCGGCACGGCCGGCGGCATGGCCGGCATTCCCCACGTCGCTGCACCGGCTACGCCCGGAATGGCATACCCACCGCTCGTCCCGACACCCATGGTGACCAGCTTGCAAAGCTGCTCGTGCTGCGGAGTCACCATACTGCCCCCCATGCCCCCCATGCCTCCCATGCCTCCATGACCATGACCGCCTGAACCAGCCTCGCCGCCGGCATTACCCGTCCCGGCGGTCCCCGTATTGTCATTGCCGTCCGAGCAACCGCCCGCGGTCCCCACAAGCAGCACGCACACGACGCCTGAAATTGCCCACGTATTTCGGATGGAATTCATGTTCTCTGTCTCCTGTAAGCAGTTTTATTGGATCATTCCGTGACGTAGTACGGCGCAAGGCACATCTCGTCATTCGTACCTTCACCCCATTTCACGTCGGTGCTCCCGGGGTTGTCCCATTGGCACTCGAGATAAAGCTCGTCGCCGGGAGCCATTTGCTTCGGCGTGCGGAAGGTATAGTTGGATTGCCAATTGAAGTCCCAGCGCGGGACATCGATGAGGCATTCGCTCGTGCCGTCTTTGCGGTCCCAACGTGTGGCAATGCGCTTGCCCAGCGTGTGCATGTGCAGCCCGACGCTGTGGAGCGTGAGGGGCTTGCTGCCGGAAAGCGCGCCCCCGGTCATGAGATTGACGACCGTCATCGGGTCTGTGGAATAGGAATGCACCACGTCCTTCGAATGGGCAGGGATGGTCATTCCGCCGAGCAACCATTGAATATTGGCAAACGGAATGATCGCGGCCTTCTTTTCCACCGCGGTATCGGTTCGAAGGACGATTTTCGTCTGATCGGACGAAGGTGTCGCGCTCGAACTGTTGTAATGCATTTGCACGATGAGCTTCGCACCGACCGGGACCTCGATACCCGTTCCTTCGGGGAAATCCTCTCCCAGTCCGCCCGGCACCCATCCGCCAATCCAGCTCGCCGGAGGCCCTTGGCCCGGCGTTCCCCCTGGGCCGCCGAAACAAGCCCACCCCGGCTCCGGGTCGGCATCATCGAGCGTTTGGAATTCGGCTACTTTGACAGGTCGAACGACATAGGCGATCGCATGATGCACGATAGCCGCATTTCCAGGCTCGACGCCGAAACCCGTGACGTAATCTACGCAATTCGCCTTTACGAGCGGCTGTATGTCCCGAATGTACGTCGGCTCGTCGCTTGCCGCATTGGGCTCATCGGAGCAGCCGGTGAGCGATAGACTGGACAGGACGAAACCTGCAATGGCATGGTGGGAGCTCGAACGAATGTGAATTGGCATGACGCGTCCTTTCGCCGCTTTTGTGATCGATGTCGCTTCCGACTCGTGCGTTGGTGTACGAGCGGACGGAGGCGATCAGCGTACGCAATGCGCAGCCAAAAACATTGCTCGACGGTGCCAAAAAGATTGCTCGTGCGCGCCAATCTTTATAGGTTGGTGTACAAACGATGAGCGACGGCGATGTTCGACAGTACAAGGGGCTTCCGAGTCTCATTGCGTTCGCAATCCGATCGGGTGTGCGGCCGGATGAGCTTTTGCACGCGGTGGGGCTGAATCCAGCTTCAATCGGTGATCCCGACGCGGGCATTCCGCACCAGGCCAAGCTGCGTTTGTGGGACGAGGCTTCGCGTCTTGCCGGCGATCCGGACTTTGGCTTGCACCTGGCCGAATGGGTTTGTCTCTGTCCCGAGGAGCACTTCGACGTGCTTGCGTTTGCCGTGCGGAGCTGCGCGACGCTGGGCGACCATTACCGGCGGATGGAGCGTTATGTGCGCCTGATTCACGAGGGGACGTTTCTATCGCTCGACGTGGAGGGCGACGTGGCTCGTTTGGCGCATGGTCTCATTGATGTAGCGGTTGCACCGAGGCACCCTGTGGAGTGCATGTTGGCGCTGGCCGTGCTGCAAGGTCGCCGAGCTGTGGGGGACGACTTTTCCCCGCGCGAGGTGCGCTTCGCCCATCCTGCGCCCGCGCAAACACACGAGCAGGAGCGGCTGTTTCGATCGCCCGTGCATTATTCGTGTCCGCGCAGTGAATTGGTGCTCAATGGTTCCGACTTGGATCGATCTCAGCACCGGGCCGAACCTCGCCTTCAAGCGGTGCTGGAGCGTCAGCTCGAGGACTTGATGGCCAAGCTGCCCGAGGATCGCTCGTTTCCCGGGCGGGTGAAGTGCCACATGACCGACCATTTGTTGGATGGCGAGCCTGCGGTGAGTGCCGTTGCAGCGAAAATGCGCATGAGCTCACGCACGTTGCAGCGGCGCCTCAGCGACGAGGGCACGAGCTTTGCCAAGCTGCTCGCCGACCTTCGCCGAGAAATGGCGATGCGATATTTGCAAGATCCAAAACGAACGATCAATGAAGTGGCGTTTCTGATTGGTTTTGCGGAAGTTCCCGCGTTCCATCGAGCTTTCAAGCGATGGACGGGGATAACTCCGGCAGAATACAAGCGGAGCATGCGTAGGTCGTAGCCAGCGACGAACTCAGCGGCTCGTGGGCCGAGAGCGATTGAACTTCGGCTGGTCTTCGAGACGGCGCGCCATGCGATGGACCGGACCCGAGCACGTCACCGCGATCAAGGCTCGCGCGAATGCTCGGCCTGCGGTTGGCATTCGAGATAGCGTTGGTTGCGCTCGTAAGGGGTCCGGCCTATCTCTGAACCAAGCGAGGATGCCGTCGTTCGGATGCCGGTCGGTCGTCGAGACCAAGGCGGATGCGATCGTTCGGACCCTGGTTGGTCTCCGAGGTAGGGGAGGATGCGATTGATTGGACCGGGGGGCCATCTTGGAGGCCAGGGCGGTCGCGAAGGAGCGGACTACGGCGTTGCTATGGGAGCTTCGTTTTCGCCCTCGACCGGCTCGTGGCCTTTTCCTGCGGCTTCCATGGCATGCAGCGTATCGAAAAAAGCCGAAGACGCTTTGGTTCGAGGTCTCGGGGCAAGCTCGCATCGCGTTCGATTTTCTTTTTCAAGTCTTTGCGAAGGCGATTGAGTGTTCCGACGGCTTTGGCTCGTAGCGATGCGGCTCGACGTGGAATGCCTTTGGGCACGTCGGCGCGTTGATTCAAGAGCGAATCGAGCTTTTGGCCTTCGTTCAAGAAGGCCGTGGCGACATCGAGCAATGTTTTGCTCGCATCCCAAGGCAAGAAGAACACTCAATTGGGGTTCGAGTGAGTCGAGCAAGGGTTTGCGTTCGGTGGCGCGTTCGCCTTCGGCCGCATAAGGACTTTGCAATTCATCGAGCGAAGGAATGAAAGCGTCTCGAATTTGCTTGGCGGCGGCGATGATGGCGGGATCGACATCGGGGCAGACGAAGCAAGTTTCGGTGACGAGGTGAATGACTTTGCCGAGGCTATCGTGTCGGACGTCGGTCGTGCGCAGGTCGTCTTTGAAGGGGGCGGATGCAATGGCGGCGGGGAGGTCGCCGATTTCGGTGGCATACCCATGCAGCTCGACCTTGTAATAGGCGCCGGCCTTGCTGGCTTCGAGGGCTGCGATGCGCTGAGTGAACAGGTTGCGCAAGCCTCGGCGTACAGTGGAAAGGCTGTAGTTCATGCGGTGGGGGTGCGTAGGACGAGGGCGAACGGGTGTCAAGAAATTTGTTGGTGGTCGTCAAAGTCGAGCACTTCGCGCGTCGTATCCTGTACCATCGTCGCGTTTTCGAGCGATTCGACAAGCGCGACGTACGCTTCGAGCGATCTCGCGCCGGAAAACGTACGTTGCATGCGTCGCGCGTGGCGCTGTCGATGGAGGGAATCTATGCGCCCGATTGCGCAGACTCGTCGGACGACCACAGCTTGATGAACTCGGTGCCCTTCAGCTTGGCCGCTTTGACCCGCTCGACGAAGCGGTCGCTGAAGAAGAGGCTATGGGCGCCCGCAATTGGCATCCGAAAGATGTCGATGCCGCGGATCGCAGACTCGATGAAGACATATTTGCGGATCCAGAGGGTATTCGTTCCTGGGACTTGTTCGTAGGTCGATCGCTCCGTATCGAATGCATCGATGCTGAAACGCGGGTTGAACACGAATAGCTCGACACCATCTTCGGTAGCAAGGGGAAGCACTTCTCCGTGCGCCTCGAGGATGTTGCGAAGAGCATCGACAGCCGAAGGACGCAAGATGAGGACGTCATGGTCATAAGGCAGGTCCGCGGCTCTGAAAGCCTCCTGCCGTGAAGGCCGACAACGTCGTACGAGGATCGGTATCCAGTCGTGCTTTCGAGATGGGCCGTGGAGATCGCGAAGCACCTCGTCATCATCGTAGCCGTTGACGGTATTGATGATCTCGTATCCCTTGGCGCCCAGTCTATGAAAAACTGCGGTCATGGCATGATTCCCTTCTCGAGTTGGCCTGCGATGAAGCGCAAGTTTCTGGATGACTTCCTCCTGCGTTTTCGCGCCCTTGAGCAGGCCCTCCACCGCTAGATAATACGCGTCCGTGTGCACCTTCGAGTGGACCGCCTTTCCAAGCGGGTTCGGTGATTTGGAGTGACCAGGCAGAAACACCCCGTTGACCGCGTCGTCCACGTCGATACCAAACTTTCGCAGAATTGCAAGCGCGTTCTTCGCCCCGTCGGCACCGTGCGCAACGATGTGATGGGCAAACTCGCCAGCTAGTCTCTTCATGCCCGCTATTTTCATGTTACGCCCGAGCGCCCGCGCGGAACCCGTCACGACCGCTTTGGCGACAGCACGCGGCGCACCCTTCAGGAAAACCCCTGCACCGAGTCCACCGATGGCGCCTGGAAGAAAAACGGGCATTCGGCGCAGACCGATCAACGAAAGCCGAATTCCCCGCGTCACCGCAACTTCGAGGAGCGGAAGGCCTGCCATGATCGCCGATTCCACAATGGCGATAGCAAACTCGATCATCATCACGCGATGCCAAACCTCGTCGGCCCCCTCGCCATAACCCGTGTTGAATCCGCGCCACGCCGCTCCCGCGAGCCACGGATCGTCGTACAAAGGTGGCGCTTCGAGTTTGTCGAGGTCCTTGGCGCATCTCATGAACTCCGCTTCGAGCGTTTCGGGATCGATATCATTCCAGCCCGCAAGGGCATTCACCGGCTGACGCGCAAGCTCCTCGGTGATCCTCTCGCACGTCGCCAATACGAATCCGACGCGGTGGCCAAAATCTTTGGCAATGCGGTGTGCGATTTTCCATTCCTGATCTTGCAACAAGCGCGTCGCATTCTGCGGGCATGTCGGTTGATTGATGCCCAAACCCTGTTTCGAGGGGAATAGCTCAAACTGCCCCAAATATGCCTTGTGCCCTCGTCCGCTCCGAGGGGTTGCAGGTGGCGCTTGATTGCGTTCGCAAAAGAAACCCGGCGGCGGTAAACAATGCGGTTGGCCGGATTTGCCACCGCTCGTGTCGCAGGTATTGACGGGAGGTTCTCGAGGCAGCGTCGAGGAACACGCGGGCGTCGATATTGCCAAGAAGATACCGAGAATCAACAAGCCCAGGTGCGTGCGTCGAGCAGCACACCAAAGAACAAAGCCGCGCAAGAACAGCAGTATTGTTCGCATATTGGATCCTTTCGCCAAAGCATCGAAGGGTTCGAGATATCGGTTTCTTGGATCTACAACGAAGCGACAAGACGCTGCACGCTTGGAGGCGAGGGCGGTCGCGAAGGAGCGGATTACGGGGTTGCTACAGGCAATTCAATGGCGAGCGGTTCGCGCGCCTCCTGAAATGCCGCCGGAATGCTCGCTTCGCCCGCCGACAGCGCGACGATTCCACCCACGATGGCGCATGTCGTGTCGCGATCGCCAAGGCCCGCGACGGTGGTCCACAAGGCAGCTTGGTAATCGTCGAGGTGCCGAGCGGCGCACCAAAGACAGAAGGGAACGGTGTCCACCGTCAGGACTTGCTGCCCCGAACCAAGACGCTCGGCTGCATCGGCAGGGCGCGTTTCCAAGGGCATGTTGGCCGCTGCTTCGACATAACGTCGCGTCATGCTATCGGGTGCAGCGTCGCGTAGCGCCTTGAAAAAGGCGCTGGGCTCGCGAGGCAATCGGCCGCGGTGCATATCGACGGCGCATGCAGCGGCGAGCGCTGTGACGACGCCACCCGCGAGCCCTTCGGGATGGGTGTGCGTGACTTCGGCCGATGCGCGCGCTTCTTCGATGACGCGTGACCAATCATCGGCAAAGTACGCGCCGACAGGGGCCACGCGCATGGCGCTGCCATTGCCCATGGAGCCTTGGCCACCGAATACGCGCGGCGAAATGTCACGCCACGATGCTCCGCGAGAAAACGCCTGCAAAATGTCGTGGGCGGTTCCGCCATATCCACGCGTCGGATCGGCCGCATAGCGGCGACCAAAGACGACAGCCAATGCGTTCTGATCAATGCGCTCGTGGTTGTCGAGGACCTCGACGATGGCAAGGGCCATTTCGGTGTCGTCGGTGTACTTCCAGGGCGCTGCGGGAAGGGCTCGCTGTTCGATGCGCTCGAGCACGAGCTTGGGGTAGCCGAAGAACCTTTCGCCAAAGGCGTCGCCAATGGAGAGGCCATCCAGTGACAAAAGGGCGCGACGTAGACGTTCGGAATGCTCTAGGGACCGTGGCATTCGTCGAGGATAGTCGAGACGCCGGGGAAAGCAATCACGCTGACGTGCAGGCTTTTGCAGGGTGGCCAAGCGTCGAACGAAGCTTCCAATTGCCACGCATTCGTGCGATCGTGCTTCCATGATGACCAAAGCGCAGATTGCTTTTTCGAGTTTGCTCGCTTCAACCGTCATAACCGTCGCGTGTGACTACGTGCCTCCTGCGGGATCGAACGACGCTGGCGGCAACGGCCAAGGCGGCAGCGGAGAAGCCGGAAGCAGCAGCGCGACGAGCAGCGGGCAGGGGGGCATGGGCGGCCGCGGGGAAACCGGAAGCAGCACGAGCAGTGGGCAGGGGGGCATGGGTGGCAGCAACAGTGGTAGCTCGAGCAGTGGGCAGGGGGGCACCGCGGCATCCAGCAGCAGCAGCAGTAGTTCGGGCGAGGTGGCCGTGAACTGCGACGTGGCCGAGTGTTTGTCGCCCAATATATGCTGCATCGAGCCGGGCACGCCGCCCGCCCGCACGTGCCGACTGGCAGGCGAATGCCCTGATATCGTCGTTGCATGCAACGGCCCTGAAGATTGCCCCAAAGGCACCGTGTGCTGCGGAAGCTACAACCTAAACGTGGCATTGTACACGGGGATCGAATGCCTGAAGGAATGTGACATCCCCAATTATCAATTCCATACCCCGATTCTGCTGACCCCTCGAACTGCCGGTCTGGCAAGACGTGTCACGACGACCTGTTCCTCGGTAAAGGGTACGGCCGTTGTGAATGACGAACGGTGATGCGTCAGCCGCACGAATCCGGAGTATGTATGTAAAAGTACGCGCGGCCTCTGAGACGCGAAGCGTATGTGCAGACAGTTCGTCACGAACGTCTTGCAGCATCGGGCGCCGTTCGTGTAGGGTGCGGCAAAGAGGTTTGGCATGCGCGTTTCCGGAAGCTATTTCCGTTGAGCGGGATCCTTTTTGCGGCGTTATCTCTCGCCGCGTCGTCGGCTCGTGCCGATGCGGCCCCAACGCCAGCCAAGCCCGCCCCGGCAAAGCCCGCTGCAGCGACGCCAGCTCCAGCAAAGCCCGCCGCAGCGACGCCAGCTCCAGCAAAGCCTGCCGCAGCGACGCCAGCTCCAGCCAAGCCCGCCGCAGCAACGCCAGCTCCAGCAAAGCCCGCCGCAGCAACGCCAGCTCCAGCAAAGCAACCTCAAGCGGCGGCGCAACCTCCAGCGACGCAACCAGCGGATGCGCAAACGCCGAAGGACAAGGCCGCAGCACTTCTCGTCGCGGGACGCAAGCTCGTTGACGCTCGCGAGGCTGACAAAGGCCCTCGGCGTGCTCGAGGAAGCGCATGGAATCTTGCTCAGTCTCGAGTCGGGTTACGAGCTGATGCGCGCCTACGAAGGCGTAGGCAAGCTCGTCGAAGCGCTGACGCTTGGAGAAAAACTGAGCGCGATGCCCGCGGCACCGAAGGAAAGTCCAGCCGATGCCGATGCGCGGAAAAAAGTCAAGGACGCCGTGACGTCGTTGTCGACGCGCGTGCCGACGATTCAGCTTCTGATCAAGCAGCCGTCGAAAGACGTCGTGCGGGTGAAGGTCGACGAGCGCACGTTGCTTCCAGAACAGCTCGACAAACCCATTCGAGTCAACCCCGGAAAACGCGAGATCCGCGTCACGGCGCCCGGATATCAACCGCTCACCATTCCGCAAGACGTCGAACAAGGCTCGGCCAAGCAGTATCCGGTGACCATCGAGATGGCTGCCGTGCCGGCGCCGAAGGACGAGGTCATTCCTCCCATCGCGCCACCCGAAGAACCTCCGTCCCCGCCGCTCAAGCCGCTGGTCAAAGTGGGCATTGGGGTATCAGGGGCGCTTGGAGCCGTTGCCATCGTGACGGGGATTGGTGCTGGCGTGTCGTACACGGAATTCGTCGATGTGTACAATCGCCAAGGGTGCAGTGACTGCGACGCCGAGGTTGCACGACGCGGGCCGACGCTTCAAGCGTTGACGCTGACGTCGATGATTACGGGGATTGGCGCCGTGGCTGCGGGGACGCTGACGTTTTTGTATGCGCGTAGCGACCAGAAGACTGCGGAGCGGGTTTCGTGGAGCGTGACGCCGACACCGGGGGGCGTCGTTTTTCACGGTCGCTTTTGAGCGGAGGCACGGCAAATATGAAACAGAAGTTGTTCATGGCCACGATGGCCGCAATCATTTTGGGCACGGCCATCAATGGATGCGAAGTCAATCCGCTTTCGCCTCCTGACCAGGCCAAACCTTCGACGGAAGCCTCGAGCAGCAGCTCGGGTTCGGTATCGAGCAGCGGCGGGGGCATGGCGGGCGCTGGCGGCATGGGCGTCGGCGGTGGAGGCGCAGGCGGAGCTGGTGGAAGTTGTGTCTGCACCGACGACAACAACGTTTGCACGAACGACGTTGCTGGGAGCTGTCCGAATGGCGACCCTGCGGCGTGTCATACCATCGCATTCGCTGCCGAATGTCCAGCGGGGCGCTGCGACGACAAAGGTGAATGCGTCGATTGCCTTGCTTGTGACGATGCCGCGTGCGTGGATCGATGCAATGGGCTTTCTTGTGGTGCTCCCGGCGATTGCAAGAGCGGCAATTGCGAGCAATCGACATGTTGCAATGCCGCGTGTCCGGGGCCTTGTCAGGCATGCGACAAACCGGGGCTTGCCGGTTCGTGCACGCGAGCGCCGAATGGGTTGCAAGTGCCCGGCTGCACTGGAAACATGCTTTGCGGCAGCGACGGCACGTGCATGATGCAGACCAAGGCGGCGCTCGGCGCATTGTGCACGACTTCGATGCAGTGCCAGAGCGGGTTGTGCCGGCGTGAGTATTGCCAATCGGTCGTGGGAGAACCGTGCTCGGAGGACCTGGAGTGCGACACGAACCTCTGCGATCCGGTGACGAAGACATGCAAATCGTGCACGGGTGCGGATGCCGGCACATGTCCCGCTGGGATGGGATGCATCATGGCGTCCGGAAGGTGCCAGGTTGGTCTGGGTCAACCTGCGCAAACGAACGAAGAGTGCGTCATGGGGACCGTCGTCCAATTCCTGTGCGCCCTTCCTGCGGGGGAGACATGCAATGGCCATCATGAATGCGTGAGCCGCAATTGTTCGAATGGCACATGCACTGCTCAATGCAGCATGGCGGCTCAATGCGTCGAGGGTGGTCCGTGCTCACCGAACGGAGTTTGCGGCATGGCTGCTGGCAACTACTGCATGGTCAACGAGCAATGCAAGAGCAATAATTGCTCGGGATTTCCGCGACGTTGCCAATAGGCTACGGCACTTCACGCACGCGCTCTTGGCACCGCGCCAAGTCCGCACGTGATTGCTCATCGGGGAAGTCGAGCAACTTGCGGCGCAATTCGAGCGGCATGCAATAACGGCTCGGCTTCCACAGCCGCGGATCCTCGGGCCCCGTAAGCGGCGTGAGGTCATCCCAAATGGTCACGTTCCCGTCGTCCGAAGCGGTGACGATTCGCTTTCCATCGGGGCTCCATGCCGCCATGTTCACCGCATCGGTCGACGAGCGCAAAAAGAGCGGCTCGCCCGTGCCATCCGCATTCCAAATGCCCGCCGTGCCATCGTCGGACGACGACACGATACGCTTGCCATCGGGGCTGAAGACCCGATCGCCCCGAATGCCGACGACATTGGTATGTCCCTTGAATTCCAGCGGCTTTCCCGAACCATCGGCATTCCACAGCCGCATGATCCGATCCGGCGCGCCCGTGACGACGTATTTCCCATCGGGGCTGAACGCAGCGCCGTACAAGCCGGTTTCATGCGGAAGCACGATGGGTTCTCCCGAGCCGTCTACATTCCATACGCGGGCCGTGCTGTCCTTTGATGACGATACGATACGCTTCCCGTCTGGACTGAAAGCAACGGTATACACGAACCCGGAATGTCGCAATACAAGGGGCGTTCCAGAGCCGTCGGCCTTCCATATTCGTACGGTATGGTCCGAGGCGCAGGATGCGACCGTGGTCCCGTCCGGACTCCAGGCAACTCCATGCACCAATAGCTCGTGTCCACGTAAAATCAATGGCTGTCCCGAACCGTCGGCATTCCAAATGCCAAGGGTTCGATCCTGCGAAGCCGTGGCGATACGCGTTCCATCGGGGCTCCACGCAACGCCCCAGAGGGCGGCCGAATATTGGAAAATGGTGGGTGGCGCGCTCCCATCGTTTGCATTCCATATGCGCAGCGTGTTGTCATGCGCCACCGAGGCAATGCGTTTGCCATCGGGGCTCCACACCGCGCCATACACGCCTTCCGTATGCCCGCGAAGCACAGCCGTTTTCATGCTGCGCTCGAGGTTCCACACATGCAGCGTGCCATTACGCTCGACAGAAGCGATGTGCTTTCCATCGGGGCTATACGCAAGCTCCCAAATGTCATTACCAACTCGAACTTCAATCGGATGTCCTGATCCATCCATGTTCGCCACTTTAAAAGCCTTCGTGTCGCCCGTGAACGCAACCTGGCGGCCGTCGGGACTTATGGACAGCGCGATTTTTCTGGCAGGATATCCCGTCAACATGGCGGGCTCTCCCGACCCGTCGGCGTGCCATATTCGCACGGTTCCATCGGCGGCAGCCGAGACGATGCGCCGCCCATCCGGGCTCCACGCGACGACCAAAACCGTGCTGTCATGCGCGCCCAAAATGGTCGGCTCAGCCTCGAGGTCCACCTTCCATACGCGGACCTTTCCATCATGCGCACCCGTTGCCACGCGTGCGCCGTCGGGACTCCATGCTGCGAGGTAGATCTGGCCGTAGCGCGGGTCGATGGGCACGGTCTTTCCCGTCCCATCGACGTTCCACATGCCCATCGTCTTGTCCGCCGATCCCGTGAAGAGCCGCTTGCCATCGGGGTGCCATGCGACAAGACGAACGGGCCCGCGGTGGCCACGGAATACCACGGGTTCACCCGTGCCATCGGCGTTCCACACGTGAACGGTGTGATCGCTCGACGCCGACGCGATTCGATTGCCGTCAGGACTCCAAGCGATCGAGAAAATGAATTGATTGTGCCCCCGATACACGATGGGCTCGCCGGACCCGTCGACGTTCCACACGCGTACGGTTTTGTCGTCGGACCCCGACGCGATACGCTTACCATCGGGGCTCCAAGCGGCCGTTCGAACGTCGTTGTGGGCGATCACCATAGAGGCCAGGTCGGTGGCGGCGACGGCTTGCGTGGCCAGCTCTTGCCAGCCGTTCGGATTCGTTCCAGGCTCGATTTCACGCAGAAGCGCGAGCATCAACAAGGGATCGTTTTGAAGCTGCCGCGCAGCCGCCATGCGGGTGACGTTGCGCGCCCGAGCCGCACTGCGTTCGGCTTTGGCCTTTTGCGCTCGCGCCTCGTTTCTTTGCGCCTGCGCCTCCATTTCCCCCGCCAGCGCTCGTTTCGCTTCCCGATTCGATTGCACGGCCAAACTGGATACCACGAGCACGATGACGACCAGCGAAACGAAAGCCGCAGCCATCATCCGTCCGCGAAAGCGTCGTTCGCGATCCTGCACGTCGAGCACCGCCATGACATACGCCGTTTCGCGCGCATTCAATTCGGTCGAGCTTCGCTCGCCATGCGCCTTCCAAAATCGACGCGCTTCCTCCGCGGCATCCCCACGCCATACGAGCCCCTCCGACCGACCGCTCGCCTCCCATTCTTTGGCAGCATTGCGCAAGCGTCCACGAAATTGCGCATAATCATCCGCTTCGTCGAGCCACATCCCCAATCGCGGCCACCTTTCGATGAGCGATTCGTGCACCAATTCGACCGTACTTTCACCACCACGCACGCTCTCCACGACCAGCAATCGCGCGTCGACGAGCTTCCCGAGCACCCGTTCCACATGGGAACCCTCGGCGCCCCCGATTTCCGACAATTCTCGCCGCGTCGTTATGGCCCGCGTACGCTCGGGCGTGACGAGCCGCAAAATGAGCACCCGCGCCCAATTCTTCTCCGCTTCGGTCATGCCCGCAATCACGTTGTCCGCGTGCGTCGTGAGCGCTCCTTCGACGCCCCCGAAGCTGCGATAACTGGATTCCGTCAGCATGCGCCTTTTTGCATCGCGCCCGGCCCACAACATGGATGCCGTGAATTGCAACAACGGCAATGCCCCCGCGGTGCGTTCGAGCGTATCCAGCATTTCGACGACGAGCGCTTCCGATTCGAAACGATACGACAATGCTTCCGCCGGCGCCACCAAAGCTCGCTCGAGCCCGCGCCGATCCAAGGGCCCCACGAGCACGGTGCCTCGGCTGATCAATTCGGCCAACACGGGCGAACCAAGCGCAACGCGATCGAGAAAATCGTGACGCATGGATACGATCACGCGCACCGGCGAGCTGGGATCATCCGCGACACCCTCCAAACATCGAAGAAACGCTTCGCGCTCGTCCTCCGGAGCCAACGTATACACTTCCTCGAATTGGTCGACGAACACAAGCGCTCGCTCGCGCCGCCGTCGCGCTCGACTTCGCACCTGCACACCAACGTAGCCCGGTTCATTGCGAAGCCGCGTGAGCATGGCGTCCATTTCGGCCACGTCGCTGCGACTGCTCGGCGAATCTCCAGTATGGCTCGACCGCTGCCACGAATGCTGAAGCAGCATGTCCGCAAAAGCTGCCAGTGGCCTTGGACCGGGGCGCATGATGAACGATTCCCACGCGTCGCCACCGCGCATCAAAGCTGCAATGACACCCGCACGAACCAGCGATGATTTACCGGCCCCGGAAGCTCCAACGAGCGCTAGCAATGGTTGCTCGACGAGCCGCGACACGATTTGCTCGACCATGGTTTCGCGACCAAAAAACCTCGTCGCGTCGCGCTCTTGAAATGCCGCGAGCCCCGCGTACGGATTGGCTTCCTCGGCCCCGTCCTCGGCCGACGACGAATGCGGGCGCACGATGGCCTCGAGCTGCTCGACCAATTCACGCGCCGATTCCAGCCGATCTTCCTTGTACTTGATCAAACACCGATCGATGACGGTGCCAATTCGGCCGATATCGGGGAATTGATCGCGAATGCTCGGCATGGGCTCTTCGCGCACGGCCACCCATTGAAGCAATTCTGGCGACTGCGCCGCGAGCGGATGATCGCCGCTCACCATTTGATACAATATCATGCCCACCGCCCAGATATCGGTGCGCCCGTCGACGCTCTCACCCCACCATTGCTCGGGCGCCATGTACCAACGCGTCCCCACGATCACGCCCGCGTCCGTCAATTCGCCTGGCAATTGCACGCTTTGCGCCCACGCTTCGGGCCCATTCACCGGCGCTTCGTCGATGTCTCCGCCTTCAAGTGACGCTGCGTCTCCCATCAGTTTGGCAACACCAAAATCGAGCACTTTCACCGTGCCGCTGTCGGTCAGCATGATATTGCCAGGCTTCAAGTCCCGATGCACGATGCCCGCTTCGTGCGCACATTGCAGCGCTCGCGCGACGGGAAGCATCAGCTCCGCAGCGCGCGTCGGCGGAACGCCACGTGTCGAGTGGCTTTCGCGTCGATTGCGCAGCCACGCCGATAACGTAGTTCCCTGCACGTATTCGAGAACCATGTACGGTAGCCCATCGTGCTCGGCGATGTCGTACAAGCCGACGATATTTTCGTGTGCCAATTGTGCGGTGGCGCGCGCTTCCACCAAAAATCGAGCACTATGCTTGCGATCGACCTTCAGCAAAAACTTGAGCGCCACACGACGACCAAGACGCGTATCCCGCGCCAGGTACACCTCGCCCATTCCGCCTTGTCCAAGCTGCCGAATGAGCTCGTAGTGGCCGATCGTGGTTCCCGGGGCAAACCGTGGTCCCACGAGCGACGGACGCGCTGGAGGAGCACGTCCAGCTTCGGTTTTCGTGGGTTCGTCGTAATTTGGAGCCGGCGCAGGTGGGTCCGACATAACGACACAGATTACTCGGTTCCGCGACGTTACGAAAAGGAAAATATGCGGGCACGACGAACTTCGTCACATTCTGCTTTGGAGTATCGTAATCTGCACCCGTGCAACGCGATGACTTACTTGCCCACCTTGTCACCCGACTCATTGC
The DNA here is from genome assembly GCA_016715885.1 of Polyangiaceae bacterium. Lineage (NCBI taxonomy): Bacteria > Pseudomonadati > Myxococcota > Polyangiales > Polyangiaceae > Polyangiaceae bacterium. The sequence continues at coordinate 46,885 of JADJXL010000010.1, read as the reverse complement.
CGCCGCGTCTTTCGAGGACGCCGCCACCTTGGTCCTGCAAACCATGCTCGACTGCGTTGAAACCGCGCTCGCGCAAAGCCCATACGCCACGCGCGGGCGCCTCTTGCGCGGTGTGGTGCACCTCCGCCCCGGTGATAGCTACCAACGCATCTTCAGCATCGACCACCATGGCGGCATTCCTGCAGATGAATCGGTCTGCCTCACGTCAGCCAACGTCTGGCGATGGCTGGTGCAGCATGGTTGTTCCGTCTCCATCGATTTACCGCTGGGAATGCTTCGAGCGTGGACGGCCGAAGGACACGTGCGGCGCGATGCTGCGCTGGATGCCGCGGGATTGCCGGGACAGGAGACGCGTGAGCACATGCTCGGCCGCAATACGACGCATGTGTACGTGGTGCCATTACGTGCGCTCGGAGGAACGGTCGATGGAATGATTACGCTCGAAGCCCAGTGCCAAGCTGCCATTGGACGGGATTTCGTTTGGCAAGAATGCCACGAGGACCTTGCGAGAATGGCCCACGTGAGCGCGCCGTACCTCAGTGGATTGCGTCCTCGATTGCCACGAATGAGGTGCACGGACGAGCTTTTGCCCGTCGTCGGGGCGTCGACGGCGGCGCTCGTCGATATGCTTCGCATCTTCGCCGGTCAAGAGGAGACCATTTTGATAAGTGGCCCTACGGGCAGCGGCAAATCGAGGCTCGCGCGGTGGTGTCACGAGCATTCACGGCGCAAGGCGCACGGCTTCGAAACGCTGGATTTGCTGAGCATCCCCGAGGAGCTTCAGATGGCCGAGCTTTTTGGATGGAAGCGGGGGGCATTCACGGGCGCGATCAAAGACAAACAAGGCGCCATCGCGCGCGCCGCGCAAGGAACGCTCTTCATCGACGAGATCGACAAACTCTCGCTCAAAGCTCAAGCGGGCCTGCTCCACGTGCTCGAGGAACGTCGTTATCGACCACTCGGCGACGATGCTTCCGAGCGGCACGCGGACGTACGATTCATCGTCGGCACGAACGCGGATCTTCACGGAGCGGTGCGCGCGGGGCGCTTTCGTGAAGACCTGTTCTTTCGCATCAACATCCTGCCAGTGCGGCTGCCGGCCCTGTCGGATAGGCTCGACGAATTGCCGCTGTGGGCCCAATACATGGTGACTCGACGCCATCGTGAAAATGGCGGCGACGGGGACGCGCAGCTTGCCCCCGAGGCAGTGCGCCGACTCCTCGATGCGCAATGGCCGGGCAATTTGCGGCAGCTCGACAACATCATCCGCCGCGCCTACGCGTTGGCTCTTGCCGAGCAGGCGGGTCTTGGGAGAAACCTCGTCATTGAACGGCGACATGCCGAGCGCGCACTTGCGCACGAGGCACCCGCGGGCGCCGACGGCACGCTCGCACAATTATGGCAAGCAGCGCATGCATTCGTGCAGGAGGCGGAACGCCGCGAGCTCGAGGGGACGTCGCTCTCGCTCGACACGACCGACGCCTTCTGCGGACTGGTGTTGGCAGCGGCGATTGGTCGCCTTGGCAGTCGGGAGGACGCATTTGCGATGTTTGGGCTGGAACATCTCCTCAAAAACCGCAATCACCAGCGATTTCTGCGCCGCGAGCTCGCCCGCGTGCGCAGGCTCGTGAGCACCCTCGGCGAACCACCGGATTCAAACCTTGCAGCCGTATTGAAAGAAATCGACGAGCCCTCCGACCCTCGCGGGCGGTGAGCATGCTGCGTGCGTCACTTTGTGACGCGCGGCTCGTCAGTTCGTGACGCGCGGGTCGCTTCGATCGACGCGAGCCAGGCTGTGGCAAGTGCGTGTCCACGCTCACGGTCGGCGGCGCTCACCGTCGCAAATACCGCCTCGCATACGAGCGGTTCGCGGAACGACAACTCGTCCTCCCCCGGCCATCGGCTCGTCGGGCGGCGTGTCAAGAAGTTGCGATCAACGAGCGTTCGAGCAGCGGTGGGCGAACCGCCGCCGAGCAGATGAAGCACGCCGCGTACCCAGAACACGTCTCCGAAAATGCTCGCCGCGCGCAGAAAACGCCGCTCTTCCGGCGTGAGCGCTGCAAGGCGCGCTCGAACCATCGCCAGCACCGCGGCAGGCAGCGCATTGCCACGCCCCGCGATGGCCGCGCGGATCAGCTCTTCCAAGTAGAATGGATGCCCCCCGGCACGATCCACGAGCGCCGCGATCTTCGCTTCTTCTGCGCCATTGCCAAGCGCGTGCTGCACCATTCGCGTCGCGGCGCGTGCTGCAAGACCGCCGAGCTGCATTTCCAGCGCGTCGCGTTCGGCCCAAATGCGTGAAAATCGCGACTGCGCATCGGGCCGCGCGAGCGCCAGGACGAACAGGGGCCGATTGCGAAACTCGTCCAGCGCTTGATCCACCGCCACTATCGACGATGCGTCCGCCCATTGAAAGTCATCGAGGACCAGGATCAGCGGTCCTTTTTCGAGGGCGGCCCTTGCAAGGTACAAAAATGCAGGCGCGATTTCGCCTTCGTCGATTCCTTTTTCGCGCACGAGGGCACCGAGTAGGCTACGTGGCGAGCTGCCGCGGGCGACCTCGCCACGGGCCGTCCAGACTTGCGTCTCCCGCAGCAATGCTCCAATGCGCTGCAACGCTTCGTCGCACAACCGCGATTTCCCAATGCCCGCTTGCCCCGTGACCAGCACCGCGCGGGCCACGCCCTCGTCGGCGCATTCCTCGAAGAGCGCGAGCAGCGTATTGAGCTCGCGGTCGCGGCCCACGAAAAGGCTTGGCGAACGGCGCGCTTTACCGCCCACCGTCGTTTCGTATTCGATGCCAAGCGGCGAGTCGGCGTTTTCTACGGGTAATGCGTACTGTGCGCCGTCGCCGAACGCAATGTCGCCCGCCGAATCATTCGTACGCCGTGGAAAATTCTCTTGGCACGCGTTGCGGAGCGTATCGGCCACTGCGGCGGCATCCACCGGCCGCCTCGAGGGCTCTTTCGCGAGCATGGACGCAATGAGTGCATCGAGCTCTGGTGGTACGTCGTGCCGCACATGGCGCAGCGGCGCCGGTTCGTCCACGAGCAACCGTCGAAGGACGGCCGCCATGGAGCCTCCCGCAAAAGCGGGCTGCCCAGTAAGACACTCGAAAAGCACTGCTCCAAGGCTGAAGACATCCGCACGCGCATCGGTCGGCTCACCACGGATGTGCTCGGGTGGTATGTATCCAGCGGTACCCACGACCACCCCGCTGCGAGTGACCACACGTGTTGCGCTATTGCGACGAGCTACCCCGAAGTCGAGCAGTTTGGTGTGACGAGGGTCCTTACCGACGAGGAAGAGGTTCGAGGGTTTGATGTCGCGGTGGATCACCCCATGTTCGTGCGCCGCTGCCAGCGCATCGGCCGCAGCGATACCGATGGCAAGGCTGTCTTCCACGCTGAGTGGCCCGTGAGCGAGCCGCATGGCGAGATCTTCGCCGTCGAGCCATTCGAGCGCGAGCCAGCGTTGCCCCTCCGCGTCCTCGCCGTGCCCGATCCATCGTACGATATTCGGATGATCGAGCTCCGCGAGGATTCGAGCTTCTTCGGCGAAGCGGGTGGCATGAACGGCAGCGCTTTCGGCGAGGAGTTTGAGCGCGACGTGCTGCCCCAGCTCGCGATCGAGGGCACGATAAACTTTTCCCATGCCGCCTTCGCCAGCGAGCGCCTCGATGACGAATCGATGGGCGACGATTGTACCAACTTCCACGCGCGGTAGGATGCCATCGTGCCCTGGTTGTTCAAAGCATTTGCGACGATTGTGGCTTTTTGTACAGCATAGGATGGGGGGCGTCGTTGTGATGGCACTCGAATTGCTTTGGGTTGGTGGGTCATTGGTATGCTTCGAGTTGGGCGTGGAGGATGTATGAACAGGATGTGGATGTGGCGGCGGTCGTGTTTGTGGTCGGCTTCGCTGCTCGCCATGGGCTTTTCGGCGTGCCAGCTCGAGACGGTGGAGGATGAGGACGACCAGGGCGTTGGCACGGTCGAGCAGGCGGCGACGTCGAATTCGAGCATCAATGGCACGGCCAATGGATCGTACAATGGTTCTTTGAATGGCAGTTTCAATGGTTCGCTCAATGGCACGCTCAATGGTATCAATGGCACGCTCAATGGTACGCTCAATGGAACGTTCAATGCGCTGAACGGTTCGTTCAATGGTACTTACAACGGTATCAACGGAGCGATGAACAGCGCGGTCAATGGCGCCATCAATGGTAGCTTCAACGGCGCCATGAACGGGACGCTCAACGGGACGCCGATCAGCGATCCGACGTACAATGGCAGCCTCAACGGTAGCTACAATGGCGCCATGAACGGGACGATGAACGGCGCCATGAACAGCTCGTTCAACGGGGCCATGAATGGTAGCTACAATGGGGCGATGAATGGGGCGATGAATGGGGCCATGAATGGCTCGTTCAACGGCACGGTGAATGGTTCTTTCAACGGCAGCCTCAATGGCACGCTCAATGGGAGTCCAATCAACGATTCGGCCTATAATGGGGCGATGAATGGGAGCTACAATGGGGCGATGAATGGGGCCATGAACGGGGCCATGAATGGCTCGTTCAACGGGGCCATGAATGGCTCGTTCAACGGTGCGATGAACGGGGCGATGAACGGTGCGATGAACGGGGCCATGAACGGGTGCAATGGCACCATGAATGGCACGTTCAATGGCAGCCTCAATGGTACGATGAACGGCGCGCCAATCAACGACGCGACGTACAACGGGGCCATGAATGGCAGCTACAATGGGGCGATGAACGGGGCCATGAATGGGGCCATGAATGGCGCGATGAATGGGGCCATGAATGGCGCGATGAACGGAGCCATGAATGGGGCGATGAACGGGGCCATGAATGGGGCGATGAACGGGGCGATGAATGGGGCGATGAACGGGGCCATGAACGGCAGCGTCAATGGCGTGCTGAATGGCGCGCTCATCAACGATCCTGCATACGTCGGGACCCTCAATGGGACCTTCTTCGGATCGCTCGATGGCACCTTTGTTGGCAGCGTAAAGGGAACTTTTGATGGCCATGTGAATGGTACTTTTCTTGGTACGTACAAGGGAAGCCTCGTGGGGACCTACGACGGTACCTACAATGGCTCGTTCGATGGCAGCTACAACAGCGCTTTCGACAGCCTGTGGTCCGGCCCGGCTGGCGGGACGCTCGTGATCGAAGACGAAAATAAGCTCATTCCCAGCACGTCCATTACGGATTTTTCGCAGTACTCGCTCGACCAAATGGACGTGCTATGTCCAGCGACGACCATTCGCGACACGTTGAGCGGCGGAGTCGACGTCAACTTGGTGCTGCCCAAGCTCATCACGATGAACGGCATTCACGAGCCGCTCTACCAGAGCTGCGGCAATGCGGACCCGACGACGTGTCCCGTGGCGACCGTCCATGTCGCCGAGGACTTCGATGGCAATGGCGCGGCCGAGACGAACGTCACCTACGAGCTTTTCACGAGCTACGCGATTGCGTGCGCAGACAAGGTCGTTCGGCCGATCCTTTTGCATCCCGTGACGGGCCCCGAGGCGCGTGCGGCATATCCCGATGGGTCAGCACCGCTGTTCAGCACGTACTTCCGCTATTATTGCGTCAAGGCGTACGACACGACGGCTCCCGCGGGATCGAAATGGCTTTGTGGGAAGGGTCGTCTTGCAGGAGGCGTCGTTGGTTATGCGGTCAAGCGGATCGCGGACCCGGCGCATCCCAACGGAGACACCATCGCGAGCCTTTCGCGACGCTCGTTTTATGCCCGCCAGCTCGTTTGGGGCCCGAATACATGGTCCACGCATTTTGAATTCGTGAACAATCACATCGGCGCGATCCTCGAACAGGCCGAGCCAGGCCAGGTGCCAACGGGCTTTACGTCGAACAACGCCTGGAACCTCAATCCACTCGACTTTCACGCGGATGGCACGCTGAAAGAAATAGACTACGTCGCGGCGCTGGGGCTCAAGACCTCCACGGACCGATCGGGTGTGGCCATCAGCGTCTACAACAACGCGGACAAGACGGGCGGCAAGCCATTCGACACGAATGAGCTGAACCAATGCGAGCCTGGGTACGACGTGCCGGATCTCGCGTCGCGCGGAACGTTCCAGAACGACGTATTGATCGATATGCAGGCATCACCTTGGTATGGGGACAATTGCGACTGGGCGTCGGATTGGAATTTGCCCGAGCTCGAGCCGTTATCGAGCACGTGCAATACGTTTGCAGTAGGTACCGACACGGTGGTGGGGGTCAATCTCGGCGATGACGTGCCGCGACGCTGCCCGACGTACGTTACTTGTCAGTCCGGGCAATTCTGCTGCATGGGTCACTTCGATACAGGCGCCGAATTCGCCTGCGCGACCAAAACCGACGGCACGGTATGGTGCTGGGGATCCAACGGAAAAGGTCAACTCGGGGACCAGCCCGCGGGCTCCATGGCGGCGCGCCCCGTGATGAAGAGCGATGGCAGCCCGCTCACCGGCGTGCTTGGAGTGGCCACCGGCAACACCCACGCGTGCGGCCGTACCTCCGCCGGCACCGTTTACTGTTGGGGATCAAACAAATATGGGCAACTTGGTGACGACACCCTGACGTCTCGGGCACGCGCTGAGCTCGTGCTCGGACTGTCGGGCGTAGCCGACATCGCACTCGGCGCCGACCACAGTTGTGCCCGCAAGACCGACGGTACGGTATGGTGCTGGGGTTACAACGGAAGTGGCCAACTGGGCGACGGCACGATGACACAAAGGACAGTGCCCGTGCAAGCTGGAGCAAGCACGCTCGGTGACGTGGTGAGCGAACTTGCGGTCGGCGATAATCACACGTGCGCACGAAAGACCGACGGTAGCCTGTGGTGCTGGGGGAACAATTCCTCCGGTCAAGTTGGCGATGGCACACAAGGCTACAACAGGACGACGCCTGTGCAGGCTGGAAGCAGCACGCTTGGAAACGACGTTATCGATGTCGCGCTCGGCGGGTCACATTCGTGTGCCCGCAAGACGGACAATACCCTGTGGTGTTGGGGAAATAACTATTCTGGTCAGCTTGGCATTGGCAGCATCACTGGCCAGCCAACGCCGATTCAAGTGGGCGCAGGTACGCTTGGCAACGCCGTCGAACAGATCGCACTTGGAGGTTACCATACTTGTGCGAGGAAAACGGACGGTACTCTTTGGTGTTGGGGCAGAAATACGCGGGGCCAAATTGGCAACGATGGCGCGTACAACAGCAGCTATACGCTCTATGGGTTCACCGAGCAGCTTCAGACGTTGCCGGTGCAAGTCGGAGCTGGCAGGTTCGACGGTGCGGTGGCTGCGATTGCGCTCGGTCAAGATTACAGTTGCGCGCGGACGGCCGGCGGCTCGCTCTGGTGCTGGGGTTACAATACCAAAGGTCAGCTCTCTTATGGAGATCAAGCTCCGCAGCTCGTGCCGGTACGCGTTTCCGGGCTGCATTGCGATAAAAACGATGCCATTTGCGGCATCAACGAGACGCCGGCGACGAGCCCCGCCGATTGCCGTAGCTCGAGCTGCGGTGACTCCAAGTGTGATCCTGACGAAACGACGCAGAGCTGTCCATCCGATTGCCAATTGGTAGCAACCATTGCGCTCGGCCATAGCCGTCGCGCGTGCGCACGCAAGACGGATGGTACCTTGTGGTGCTGGGGCGAGCGCTCCAGCGAAGATTTCCTCAACGAAACCATTACGAGCACGACCACGCCGGTGCAAACGGGTCCCGCCACATTGGGCAGTGCCGCCGCCGAAGTTGCGATTGGCGGCAGTCACAGTTGCGCGCTCAAAAACGACGGTACGCTTTGGTGTTGGGGAGACAATACATACGGTCAGCTTGGTGACGGCACCACCGAGGACAGGGCGGAACCGGTACAGGTGGGCGTGAGTACGCTTGGGAACGAAGTGGCCGAGGTTTCGCTTGGCTTCAGCCACAGTTGTGCGCGCAAGACCGATGGAACGCTTTGGTGCTGGGGATTCAATACATACGGCCAGCTTGGCGACGGCACCACGGTGCACAAGCATACGCCGGTGCAGGTGGGCGCGAATATCGGCAATGCCGCAGCCGCGCTGGCGCTCGGCGGCAATCACAGTTGCGCGCGCAAGACAGATGGAACGCTCTGGTGCTGGGGATTCAACAACTATGGCCAGCTCGGCGACGGAACCACCGTGAACAAGGCAAGCCCGGTGCAGACGGGCGTGACGACGCTCGACAACGCCACACTGGAAATTGCGATTGGTTCCCATCACGGTTGCGCGCGTAAAACCGATGGAACGCTCTGGTGCTGGGGATACAATCTGTACGGCCAACTCGGCGACGGCACCTACGCGAACAAATCCACCCCCGTGCAGGGGCCGAGCTCACTTGGTACGTCACTCGCTGAAATCGCAGCAGGCATGGATCATACCTGTGCTCACAAGACCGACGGAACGCTTTGGTGCTGGGGATCCAACCTCTACGGGCAATTGGGCGATTTCACCGCGGCGACCAAGACGCCGACGCCCGTGCAAGCAGGACCAACCATGCTCGGCGACGCCGTGGTCGAGTTTGCTCTCGGCAATGGTTACAGTTGCGCGCGCACGACCGACGGCAGGCTCTGGTGCTGGGGCGGCATCGAATATGGTCAAGCTGGCACCGACCCGCAAATCGATGCGTCACCGTATCCGACCCAGGTTCCGTGGTGTGGCGATGGCGTGTGCAGCATTGGCGAACGAGACAGTGCGACGTGCGTGGCCGATTGCTCACCCACCATCGGCGATGAAATCTGCGACCCGTTCCTCGAGTGCTCCACCATGCCGTGGCTTGCATCCTGGGAATGTGACACCGATTGCGTGTGCACACCTACTTGCGATGGCAAGCAATGCGGCGGCGATGGTTGCGGCGGGTCGTGCGGAACATGTGGCGCGGGAACCTTCTGCGACCCCAACTTCCAATGCGTGTGCGCGCCGAACTGCGACGGCAAGCAGTGCGGCGACGATGGTTGCGGCGGGTCGTGCGGGACGTGCGGCGTGGGAAGCGTATGCGACGCCAGCTTCCAATGCGTGTGCATTCCGAACTGCGACGGCAAGCAGTGCGGCAGCGATGGTTGTGGTGGGTCGTGCGGAACGTGCGACGCGGGATCGACCTGCGACGCTGCCACATCGCAATGCGTCTGCACCCCGAGCACATGCGATGCATTCGGGCTCGTGTGCGGCACCGTCGCCGACGGTTGCAGCGGTAGCCTCGATTGCGGCGCTTGCGGCGCTGAAACGGAATCGAACAACACCAGCTCGACGGGCGACAGCGTGGCCACGGGCACGGTCTACGCGCCGTACTTGTCGACTTCGACCGATGTTGACTGGTTCAAGCTCAGCCTCGGCGCCGGCAAGACGTTGACCGTGAACATGCGCCCGCCCGAAGGCCTGAACTACGATGTCCGACTTTACAAGGGTATTTCGCTCGTTGCGAGCGGCACGCTGGGCGCCGGACAAACCGAAAACGTCACGTACACCAACTCGACCAACAAGAGCGTGACCGTCAACATCAAGGTATCCGGCGTCAGCGGCGCCTATTCGGCAACCAGCCCGTATTACCTGGAAGCCACCTGGTAGTTCCCCACACGTCCTTCACCGAACCTGCGCAGCCAATTCCAACGTCCGTGCATTGTCGGCAATACCCGCGAGAAATCGCGCTCGCCCTGCAGGATCGCCAATCCGCTCGGCCTTCGCGAGCAGGTGTTCGCGGGCCGAAGCTATGGCCGTCTCGAATTCCTCATCGAGCCCATTCGCCGAAAGCGCCTCCGCATGGACCAAGCGCACCATCGTCTCACCCTCTTCAATGGTGCCGAGCGATTCCAGCAATGCGAATGCCTCGCGCGCCACCGCGAGCGCCTCGCACGCTTGCCCGCGAGCCAAGAGGGCGCGCGACAGCACCGCCAGCGCACCCGCTCGCAAAGGTGGTACCTCGGTGAGCGACTCGATGGCGGCGCGTGCTTCCCGTTCTGCCGCCTCGAGATTGCCTGCCAAGAGCTCGAGCTCGGCAAGATACGCCTGCGAAAGGCCCATGCCGCGGGGTTGTTCCTGCTTTTGGAACGCCTGGATGGCCTGTTTTTGAATGCTTCGCCCCTCCTCGAAAACGCCCCGGCATGCGAGAACACGACCAAGGTTCTGAAGGGTATAGGCCATGACTTCGTGCAGCCCCATCCGCTCGGCAACCGTCAGCGCTGCCCGCAAGACCAGCTCGGCACCCTCGTAGTCGCCCAGCTCCGCGAAGGCGAAGCCAAGGTTCTGGCGCATCAAGCAAGCATTGCGGCGATCGCCCGCTTGCTCGAAAAATGGCAGCGCCATCTCGTGAGCGTCGCGGAATCCACAAGGATCGCCCAATGTCAAGGCACGAATCCCAAGCATCTGATGATGCATGCCAACGGCTTGGGGGCTCTGCGTGGGCAGCTCGGCGGTATCGCCCAGCGCCGCAATCACCGTATCGGCCGCGGCATACCGCCCGCCGAAGCTCAAATGGTTTGCGCATATGCTGAGACACGTGGTTCTTGCGCTCATCGCATCGGGGGCGGGTCGCGCCCCAATCACCGGACTCGCCAGGCCCTCGACTCGGTCGAGTGCACCAAGCTTGCCCGCGGCATCGGCGGCCTGCTGGAAGGCGCGGAACCACGCCGTCGTCCCCGGCGTCAATCGCTCAATGGCCTCCGTCGCACGCTGCTCCGAAAGCGAAAGCTCACCGCGCCAATTGTGCGCCTCCGCTTGGACCAGGCGAAGCGCCCCGAGCTCCTCGTTCGTTGCACCGCAGCCAATTCCACGCTCGGCCCGCTCGATGGCCGCATCCAGATCGTCGGCCTCGAGCGCGAGCACCGCGGCGCGACGATAAGCGCTGGCCGCCCTCGACCCATCTTCCCCTCGCTCGAAATGTTGCGCGAGTAGCACGGCGTCCGGTTCACCGTGCTCTTCGAGCCAATTGCCGGCAAGTCGATGGCCAAGCTTGCGATTGGATTCCGTAAGCATCGCGTACGCACCTTCTCGAATGAGCGCATGCCGAAACATGAACTCGACATCTCCAGCAAAACGGCACCGGCTTTGCCTTTGTATCAGCTCGCGCGTCACGAGATCGTCGAGCACCGCGTCGAATGCCGGCGAATCGGCAGCTCTGCCGAGAAGCGCCATCAGGCCGCCACGAAAAAAGACGTCGCCGAATACGCTCGCCGCGCGCAAATACCGTCGCGCCTCCACAGGTAGCGCTTCGAGCCTCGCGTGGACCATCGCGAGCACCGTTTCGGGCAGCTCCGCCACACCCGTTTGCGCGTCGGCAGCAGCACGAACCAGCTCTTCCAGGTAAAACGCATTCCCATCGGCCAGGGCCACGATCCGCTTCTTCAGCTCGACGCTCACAGTCTCGCCCAGCACCTGCGCCACGAGCCGTTCGCTCGCCTTGGGCGAAAGCGGCCGGAGACGAACCTTCTGCATCGCGCGCTCGTTCCAAAGCTTCGGGAAGCGCTCCTCCACCTCGGGACGTGCCAGCGCGAGCACGAGAAGTGGACGGTTTTGGAGGTTGCGCAGCGCCGAATCCACGAAGCGAACCGTGGGCAGATCGCCCCAGTGCAGATCTTCGAGCACGAGGAGCACCGGGTGGGCCGCGCTCTCCGCATCGAGGAAATCCTCGAAGGCGCGCAAAAGCTGTTCGCCCATCAGGCGCGCATCCTGGCGCGCGGCCTGGAGCGGCGAACCAAACTCGGCAGGAAATGGCGCACCAACCAGCTCGCCCAGGAATTCGGCAACCCGTGCAGCGTCATGGCCCCCCACGTGTCGCGCGACACGCTCCTTGATTTTTTTCGTGTCGCTCCTCGAGCGGTCCACCCTCCTGAAGACCGCACGCATTTCGGAGGGCATTGCCGAGAAGCCCCAGCGCCGAACCTGCAGCCAATGCGTCGCCTCGACCCGTCCAGATATCCAATTGCGGCGTCATCTGCCGAGCGATGCGCAAAAACTCGTGAAGCAAGCGGGACTTGCCCAAACCGGCGCCGCCGACAATCAAAATGGCCGACGGCGTCGAGTCCTCCAAGCAGCAGCGCCAATGCTCTTGCACGATGCGAACCTCCACGTCGCGCCCGACGAAAGACGTGGGTTTTCCGAGCAACGTGCGCATTCCGCCGTCGCGCACGCCGCATAAATGAAATTGGCCACCGACGCTGCGGACATCGAACCGACCTTCGAGGAGATGGGCCGACGTCTCGTCGATGACCACGGGCTGCACTGCGTGCCGTTGCGCATTGCATTCGGCGAGCATGCTCGCTGCGCGGTCGATGACGGCGCCCACGGGCACCTTGCCCCGCACCACGGCTCGACCCGTCGCAAGCGCAATCGGTCGATCCGGCGCGATGGGCCTCAGCGCGAGCGCACATCGCGCGGCTTGCGCGGCCAAGTCCGTATCGCCCCTGCCCATGTCCCCGCCTGAAAACGTCACGAGCGCCGAGCCGTCGAGCAACGGCGTCAACGCGGCTCCGAGCGCCTCGGCCGTTCGGCGAAGGTCATCCTGGGCGACCATCACCGTCGAGCGGCCCACCGTCGCGGCACCTCGATTGAACGCTGCATCTTTGCCGATGAGTACCAAGGACAGCACCCGTTGCTCCTCGCCCGTGAGGCTCGCAGGCAAAGACACCGCCCCGTCGTCCTCCAACGTCGCCCACGTATCCACCGTCGCGAGCACAGCGGCGACCGCTGCACCATTCCGTAGCCGTGCGCTCGGTTCTTTTGCCATCATGTGGGCAATTAGCGTGTCGAGCTCTCGCGGAAGGTCCGGCCGGATATCGCGAAGGCGCGGTGGTTCCTGAAGAAGCACTTTTGCCAGCACCGCCATGACATGTTCGCCCATGAAAACGGGCATTCCCGTCAAACACTCCATCAGCACGCAGCCGAGTGCGAATACATCGACGGTCGTATCGATGATTTGCTCGTTTCGCGCCTGCTCTGGAGCCATGTAGGCGGGTGTGCCGAGCATCATGCCGGCGTGGGTCAGCGCCGAAGCGTTGGCAATGCGAGCGATTCCAAAGTCGAGCAACTTCACTTGGTCGATGCGCCCATTCACCAAAAACAAATTGCTCGGTTTGAGATCCCGGTGGATGATCCCGCGTTCATGCGCCACCGCGAGTGCATTCGCGGCTTGGAAGGTCAGCGTCAATGCATCGTGCATTTCGAGCGGCCCGCGTTCGAGGCGGCAGGCGAGGTCTTCGCCGTCGAGCCATTCCATGACCAGAAATGGTTTGCCCGCGTCGGTCGTCCCATCGGCGATGTACCGGACGATTCCGGGGTGTCGAAGCTCGGAGAGCACAGAAGCCTCACGCGCGAACCGAAGGGTTTGCTCCGATTGGCCATCGAGCATCATTTTCAGGGCGACCGGCTCGCCGGACGTCAGATCCGTTGCTTGAAAGATCTGCCCCATTCCGCCGGCCGCAACGCGATGTTCAATGCGGAAGCGGCCTCGAACCACGTGGCCCGGCTGAGTCCCTGAGGTCGTCATGGAGTTACCGACGCTCCTCGACGCGCCCGTTCGATTCGATCCGGCGGCATGCTTGCACCACGGTGGCACGTCTTATCGCATGAATTCGTCCCTTGCGACAAGCGGGATCATCGGACTCGCCGGGGAATGTTGCCGGGGCTTGGGTGCGGCGCCAAAACGTTCGGAACTGGCCGCTTGCAACGACGGATCGCGGAATCGAAGAGCCACGCGTTACGCGCTGGCTTCGTCGTCGACCTCGTCGACTTCTTCTTCGACTTCGCGATAAGGCGTCGTCGTATCATTTTCAGCGATTGCGGTCCCTTGTTCCTCGACCAAGTTTTCAGCCGTATCTTCGCGGACGATTTCGATTTCTTCCTGACCGCCGCCCGACGCATCCGACACGATGATCGACGTCGGTCGAACTTCGTGCACCACGACCACACGCGACGCCACCGCGAGCTCCCAGCCGGCGCTCATGTCGACGGGCACGACGAGCACGTTGCGTCCGTGGATCGAGCGGACCGCAGCGCGCCTGCGAACTCGTCGCCGTGTGCGTCGCCGGGTCCGCCGTCGAACGCGCCGTCGCTGCCGCACAACGGAACGATCATGCACGACGCAGCCTTCCGCGCCTGCTCCCAAGAGTGCGATGAGTCCAAGCAAAGCCGTTCTGCGCTCCATGTGCACGTACTCCTCTCGATGGATGGTACGGATAGCGTACGGGAAGCTGGCGGGCTCGTCAATGGATGATGCCCGCTGATCGATGTTGCGACTCGGTGCCGACCGCGATCACCCATTCGTCGTTCGCGACTGATCGCGATCACCCACCGTTGCGCGAAATGATTGCGTTTTTCGCTGCGTTCGGCCGGGCACGTTCGATGCTCCAAGTCGTCTTTGCGGCGATGGTCGGCGCGATCTAAGAAAAATGACGTCGCCGAGACGGTTTCCGCTGCGAGCGGCATCTTTCCATTTGCCGTTCCCTTCACGAAACGCCGAGGTCACGATGAATACCCTGAGCAAGAATCTCCCCCGCGGCATCATTCTGCTTTCCCAGCCCGAGCACCTTCGTCTGAGCCACGACGACATGTTGGGGGCCTTGCCCGCCGAGTATTCGGGTTTGCCCAGGGAGCATGTCGAAATCGACGTTACGGCTCTGACGCGTCGCGCGCCTTCTCCTTACGACGTTGGGGCTGCACAATGCGCGCTCGTGCAAAGCGTTCGCGAACGTCTCGATCCGGTGCGAGAACGATACCCTGATTATCGTATCGTCTATTTCGGGTCGGCGTCGATTCCACTCACCATTCAGCTCGGTTTCTTGCTCGCCACGTGGCAACAAATCGAGATTGTACCGCATCATCATGCGCGGCGTACGTGGGGATGGGCGACCGATGGTAAGGTTTCGGCGCGCCTTGCCGAGGTGAAGTGGCCCAAGTATCGCGACCGAACGAATGGCGACGCAATCATTCGCGTATCGACCTCGCATGCCGTGGATCGACAGGTGACATTGCGTGCCGTTCCCGAGCCGCTCGTGGAGATCGATATTAGCCTCGAACATCCGGAAGAGGATGCGTTCACGTGTTTGGCCGAGATGCACGAGGTTGCTCATGCCTTCCGCAAAGCGCTGGATATCCTTGGCGACGACTTTCCGGGAGTTCGATGCGTGCACTTGTTCGCATCCGTGCAGCCCGGTATGGCGCTGCTGCTCGGCGCGCAAATCAGCAGTTCCATGCATCCACCCGTGCAAACATACCGATATGGGCGGCATGCAGAAGAGGGGCCCTATCATATGCCCGCCATTTTGGTCAATGGGCCGAATCGACCTCCTCCGCCCCAGCTCACGGATGAAGATGTCGCTCGCGCGCACCGTGACAGGGAACATTTGCGCGAGGACGTGAAGCGAATGACGAGCTTTGCGCTGCGTGCTCAGCGCACTGTACCGAAAAATTGGGTCGCCGATGCTCTATCGCTGCCTGAGGGACACACGGCGTTCGGTGCAACGTGGTTGCATTTGCCGCCGATGCACAAGACGCCCCTACCCAAAACGACGGTCGACGTCTCTATGCGGTGCATCGACGACAGTTTTCGTTTGAATCCTGAAAATGCTTGGCAAATCGACGATCACTGGCTCGCTCGGCTCGCGAAGCGAATCCCCGCGGACGACGAACGCCGTCGAGCCCTCCGGCAGCTCGTGCTGCACGAAGCGGTTCATCGAGGCCGTCAAACACTCACGCGAACGTCGAGCCAAGAGATTGGGCGCTTTCCAAAGGTGCTGGAGGAAATCGATTACCACGCCGATGTTTGGGCGATGCTTTACGAGTACGCGTTGACCGAGATCATATCGACATCCTCGGTCGACAAGCCCGAACAATTTTTCCGGCAATTGGTTCGTTTGGCGACCGAAACCATGTGGGCATTCGACGACGATGGGTCGGATTTGCACCGAATTCAAATTCGGAGGCTCAATCGATACCTGATCTGGTATTGGCAATACCTTCGTTTGGAGCAAGCAGCCAACGGCGGAGAATCCATGACACTCGAGCGGACTCTCGCCATCCTTGCGGACAAACCCATTCTGGAATTGGCCGGGCCACCCGTCATGACGAACGCAGAGCGGAGCTTTTTCGACCTCGATGCCGGGCGCGATTACGTCCCCGAGCTTGCGATCTATCACGACGGTCGGCTTCATCGGCACGGCACGAGAGTTGACTTTCCAATCGCCACATTGTTACGCGGCGTGCGAAATCGCGACGGAAACGCGATTCTCGACGTCTTGCGCGCAGCTTTCGAGCAAACGGTTCGATCCTGAGCAAACCACGAAAGAGGAGACGAGTATGGACATTCAAAGCCTGTTCCGCAAATTCGACGACACGATCAAACTGCACCGATATCAAGAAAACAAGGAGCTCACGCGCCGCGGACAAATCATCCTCGACCACGTACGAAATAACCTTGGCGTCAAACACACCTTCCAACCATTTTGGCAGGGCAGTTATGTCATGGGCACGGGGGTGCAGCCAATTAATGGCGATTACGATATCGACATCGGTATCGAATTCAACGTCTGCTGGGAGGATCATCCGCCCGTGGTGGTCAAAGGCTGGGTCGTCGATGCATTGAAGAGCCTGAAATCCACCGGGAAGTTGCAGTCTGAAGTGCGCTGGCGCGAGCCCTGCATCACCGTGTTCCATCAATTGGGAAACGAGCCCAAGTACCATGTCGACTTGGCCATCATGGCCAAGGATCGGTATGGCAATGGCTTCCGTTTGGCTCGAGGCAAAGCCAATGCGGCGCCGCAGGATCAAAAGTGGGAGCCCGATGACCGGCGGTCGTTCGTCGATGCGCTCGATCGTCAATTCGCAGGAACGGACGGCGAGCAATTCCGGAGAGTGATACGATATTTGAAGCGCTGGAAGGACGTGCAATTCCCCCCGGAAGGCGTGTGGGCACCGTCGGGACTCGCATTGACAGTGGCGGCATCGCAATGGTTTCGCCCAGCAAAAAGCGGCTGGTACCCGAACGTCGACTATGACGATCTCGAAGCCTTGCGGTCGCTCGTGGAGTCCATTCGAGCCAACTTTCATCGGCGATGGGATGCACGAACGCAGCGACATGTGCATCGATTGAAGCTCCCATTTCGGTACGCCCCGCACGACGACGTCATGCTGCAGATGTCGGACGAACAGCATCAGCAATTGTACCAGCGCTTGGAGGAGCTTTCCGGATGGCTCGATGAAGCGCGACGAACACGCACGCCGGTGACGCTACGAAAGGCATTCGGCGACGAGTTTTCGGAGCGGTGAGCTCGTTGTCGTTCGTGACGGCCCTCTTTTCGCCTCAACGCATGACGAGCACAGCCTGCAAAACCGCTTCCCTCCGACGCCGGCTTCATGTTAGCCTCCCGGCATGCTTCTCGACCCGACCATCGCCAGTGAATTGAAACGCGAGCACGCGCGCCGCCTTCAAGATGGTTCGCTTCCTCCCGAGCCCGCGCTCCGACGCTGCTACGAAACGTTCGCGGCGAAGTTCGGCCCTGCCGCCCTGCGGCGATTGGACGGCATCGAGCTCCTCGAGGGACTCCACCTGACAAGCAACAAGGACAGCCTCGTCTATTGGCTCGAATTCAAGAATGACGACGAGATGCCGGCGGTATTTGGGAGCATCGCGGGAGGGAGTGCCCTGAAGTTTGGCCTGTATCGGCGCAAGGAGACCGGCAAGTGGATGACCGGCAGCGCGGCCGAGCAGGAAGAATTGTCGCAAGACGACGCCATTGCAATGGCGCGCCGAAATCGCGACCAGCTCATTGCAGCCGCCGAGGTGTTGGAGCAGTTCAGATTGCGCGACGGATACAATTACGATGTGCTTCAAAAGGACATTCTCAAAGTAGCGCCCGATGTGGCAGACGTTGCGTGGGGGCATAAATACTTGAGCTTGCTTTTTCCAGACCTGCTCGACGATTATCATTCGAGGATTTACCAACGATTTCATTTGATTAAGCTCGGTCAAATACGTTTCGTTTCCTTTGGCCGGTATGCGATGGCCAAACCATTCATCGTCATCGCTCGTGAATTGGGTATTCCAATAAATCACCTGACACGGCTGTTGAACGAAAGACATGGCTCACCGCATCAGTATTACCGGGTGGGCACTTCAGAGAAGACGCCACGAGATCAATGGCTCCCAATGCGCGATGGAAATTATGTGGCAATTGGCTGGCCGAAGCTCACGGACCTGGCCGTAATCGAGCACAGCCAGGCGGGCAAAAACCAAATCAAAGCGCTGCTGAATAAGCATTACCCCAACGACCCTCGCATTGTGGGTAAATTCACGACGCAGATCTTCAAGTTCGCGAAGTCGATGGAGGTCGGCGATATCGTGCTAGCTGCAGATGGAGCCACTGTTCTCGGAATCGGAAGAGTCAAAGGGGACTATCAGTATTCGCCAGGACTTGGTTTTCCGCATCTCCGCCCGGTGGATTGGTTGTCTCTCGAACAGTGGAAAATGCCCGATCCCGAAGGGTTGCAGACGACCGTTCATTCGCTCCAAAAACCAAGTTTGCTTTCCGAAGTAGAGCGACGATTGCATGGTAAAACCAAGCCCCCAACCATTCGTGAAGATGAGAGCAGCGGTGAGCGAACCATGACGCCACCGCCCCCTCTTGACGGAATTTCTGCACGCATCGAGGAAGCTCTACTGCGCAAAGGACAAGTGATTCTCTATGGACCACCCGGCACGGGAAAAACCTACTGGGCGGCGCGAACCGCGCGCGAACTTGCGGCGCGGTCGTGGTATGGCAAGAAGTATCACGATTTGTCCGATGTGCAAGTAAAGTCGCTCGACGCCGCCATTGTGACGTGCACGTTTCATCCTGCGTACGGCTACGAGGATTTTCTTGAAGGGTTTCGTCCAGTCGAACGCCAAGGCGCCCTTGGATTCGAACGGCGCGACGGCGTTTTCAAGAAGCTCTGCGATGACGCACGAGCGACCAACAAAAACCATTATCTGATCATCGACGAAATCAATCGAGGTGACATTCCACGCATCTTCGGTGAATTGCTCACGCTGCTCGAAGATACCAAACGCGGCATGGAAGTCACGCTGCCGCTTTCTGGCAAACCCTTCTCCGTCCCGAAAAATATTTTCGTCATCGGCACGATGAACACCGCCGATCGCTCAATCGCGCTGCTCGATGCAGCGCTCCGCCGTCGATTTGGATTCATCGAGCTCATGCCGGATACCAGCGTGCTTGGCAATGCGGTCGTCAAAGGCTTGCCGCTCGGGCAATGGCTGATCGCATTAAATGGCCGCATCATGCAACACGTCAAGCGAGATGCGCGCAATTTGCAAATCGGGCATACCTATCTAATGTACAGAGACAGTGCCATTTCGGATTTGCGTCGGTTGGTCCAAGCCGTCCGCGATGATTTGGTTCCGCTGCTCGAAGAGTATTGCTACGAAGACTACGACGCATTGGAAAAGATTCTCGGTTCGAGCCTCGTGCAGCGCGACAAGCGTCGGATCGACGATTCATTGTTTCGGCCGGGCCGCGAGGACGACCTCATCAAGGCATTGCTTGCACCGTCTCCTGAACTGGAAACCACCCTTGCGGCAACGACTGCGGTCGAGGAGCCAGAAGCCGACGACGAGGGGGACGACGAATCAGCGGACGGCGCGGAATCGTGAATGCTTTGGTCAACGTGCACCTCGAGGAATGGGAGCAGCGCGTAATTGGCGTCGCTCCCGATGATCCGCTTGCTGGGATCGACATTTCGAGCGCAGCAGACCGAGCGCTCATCGAAACGCTCTCGAGCACGGGCATGCTCGAGGTCCGCGAGCTACGCAAGGGCATCGAGATAACGACAAATTCGTTTGTCGGCAAAATCCGGTTTGATGCATTCAGCGCCGCGATTACGCCCAAGCTTGGTCAGGAGTCATTCGTGCGGCTTTTTCGGTACGCGTATGGTCTCCGCGACCTCTCGCTGATGCCGACTGCGCCTTTTTCAGCGGGAGGGAGCCTGTTCGAGGACCTGCTTCCGGCGCAACTGCTCGCCGAGGCCGAAGAATTGCTCGCTCGGGGGCTCGATCGACGATACGTCGCCGTCGAAGAACCGCTGTCGAGCCCTCGGGGCCGCATCGATATGAATCGCATTGCTCGCGAAGGCGGAATCGTTCGCGGGAGCCTTCCGTGCAGACACCATATGCGCCTCTCCGATTGTTTGCTGAACCAAGTGCTGGTTGGAGGGCTTCTTTTGGCCGCTGGTTGTGCACAGAGTTCCCCGTTGAAAATCGCTTTGCGCAAGCTCGCCGATGTTCTCGCTGTTTCGATTAGACCGCGGCCATTGCATCGGCATCTTGTTGCCCAAGCGGTGCGGAATTTGGATCGAATGGCTGCGGCCTATGCTCCGGCGCTGACGATCATTTTACTGCTCCTTGATGGCGAATCGCCAGCGCTCGACGACTCGGAGCAACCCATTCGGTTGCCGGGATTTTTGCTGGACATGAATCGTTTTTTTCAGCGACTTCTCGGGCGATTTCTTCGTGAAAACCTCGAGGATGCCCAAGTTGTCGAGGAGGAATCGTTGAAGGACCTGCTCCGTTATGCGCCCGGGCAGAATCCGAGGAACCGTCGTGCGCCAAGACCAAGGCCAGATTTTGCGATCAAAACGGCGGAAGGAAAGCGGCTTCTTTTCGATGCCAAGTATCGCGATTTGTGGGCGCGGAGTCTGCCGCGAGAAATGTTGTACCAGTTGGCAATGTACGCGTTGAGTCAGCCGCGCGGCGCAGTTGCGACGATTCTGTATCCGACGATGGTGGATGAAGCGCGGCCGGCGCGGATCGAGATCAGTGAGCCCTTGAGCGGATGGGATCGTGCATCGATCGTGCTGCAACCGGTGCACCTCACGGAGCTCGATCGGGCCATCGCCGGGGATCGCGCGACGGCGCGGGAACGACAAGAGTTGGCGCGAAGGATGTTTTTCCCGATGGGAGGGGATTCGGCGATTCGTTGAGCGATTTCGCGTCGCTCATTCGCCCATCTGCCACTCATTCGCTCACTCGTGCACAACACGCTACGCTTCCCTGCCTTCGCAAGCGCACGAGCCAGCCTGATGCTTCATCCACCGCCTGATTCGTGCTGCATTCACACCTGCATGAATTCCGCCCGGTAACGCACGACCCCCACGCGCGCGCCCAAAAACCCCGCGCGCAGCTCCATCGCGAAGAATGCGTCATCGTGCCCCGGCACTTCCCAGCGCAACCCGAAATGCCTCGCAGGTGCAAAACCAAGCCGCGGATAATAGCTCGGGTGACCAAGCACCACGATCGCCCCGTGCCCAGCTTCGCGCATTCGCTCGATGCCCGCGTGCACGAGCGCCGTGCCGATTCCGCGCCGTTGCGCTTCCGGAACGACCGCCATGGGCCCGAGTCCCACCGCCATATCGCGCTCGCCGCCTCGGTCGATGTGGACCGGCGAAAAGAGAACGTGCCCGACAATGCGCCCGTCGACCTCCGCAACGAGCGACGCGGTCATCGCATTGGCCTTTCGAAGCGCGTCGACCAGCCTCGCTTCGTCAGCGCGTTCGAATGCGCGCTCGTTCACCTCGCGAATGGCAGCAATGTCGCGAGCATCCTCGGGCCGCACAAAGATGTCGTCGTTCATTGGAATCCTGCTCATGCTCGTCGATGCGACGCAGTAGCACTCCCAGGCGCCAATCGCCAATGCATCGTGCGTATGCATGCATAGCTTGCGCCTCTCGACCAGGTTGGTGGAGGAGATCCGTGGTCATTCTCACGTCGCAACTTCCTGCAACTTCGTGATGACTTCTGCAACGGACCGCCATACCATCCGCGCCTCATGAGACCTTCTGCGCATTCGAACCTCTTGCCGCTGTCCATCCTAGCGCTCGCCGCATGTCCGCTCGCCGCCTGTTCCAAGGACAATTCGGGCCAACCACCCACGGCGGAGTCGGCCACCGCAGCCGCCGCCCCCGCGCCGTCCGCTGTGGCGCCAACGCCGACCGCAAGCGTCATGGCTGCGAGCACGGCGTCGGCCGCCGTGCCCGAGGGCCCGCCCGTATGTCAGCGCAGCGGCGAAAAGGTATGGGGCACGGGGGCCAACAAGCTGACCGGCCTGACGACGAAGGGGTTCGATGGCAAGATTGCCGTCGGTTTCGCGTTCGGCAACGATCCTCGCGTTTTGGTCGTCGCCAAGGACGGCAGCGCCAAGTTGATGAAGGTCAAGCAGGGCGAAAAGGCCAAGCGCCCGGACCCGAAGGAAGGCACGCGTTTTTTGATGCGTGTGTCGCCGTCTGATATCAGCGGCAGCGAAGCGCGGGCATTCATCGATTACCGCGACGAATTCAAAAAGGACAAGCGCCGTCGCATTTGGTGCGGTCCCGCGGATGCCGACGAGGAATTTTTGGAGTTCAATGGCGTCTCGTGGCTCGACATGGACCCCAAGCCGACGGGCGAGGACAAGAAAAAACTCTTTTCGTGGAAAAAGGAGGGCGGTTATGTCGAGCTTCGTGATTGCCGCACCTTCGTTTCCCGTCGCGACAAGGAAGTCTGGGCGCTCGGTTCGGTCCTCCGCGGCATTGAAAAGCCCGACGGGACGAACGAATGGAAGATGGTATTTTTGGTCGATTTCGGCCGCAATGACGAAGAGATCGTCCTGCAAGAATCGTCGCTCAAGGGGGATCCTCCCAAGGCGCCCGCCGCCTACGAAATTCCCATTTCGCGTCGGATCAGGGGCAAGGGCTGGCTCATTGCGTCGCGTTTCGGTGGCAATCTGCTCGTCGGGCTGCTCGACAAGGAGCGCAAGCTTCAGGGCAAGTTCAAGACATATCGGGGTTTCGCGACGATGCCCGACATTGCCACGACCGACGAGGACAATCTCGTATTGACGACGGGCATTGGTGTTGGAAAAGAGCGTAGCCTCAAGGCGCTCACCGTTTCCAAAGAAAACCCCGAGCTGCCCTCGGATTACACGCCGATCAAGCTCGATCCGATGGGCGATGACGCGGACGAGGCGTCGTTTTCCGCGCCCGAGCTCACGCATGACGACAAGGGTAGGCGGTGGCTCGTCTACACCGAGGGTCCGCGCGAGAAGGGTCATTTGCGCATCACGCCGCTCGGCATTGATCTCCAGCCGAATGGCCGAACGTTTGCGGTCACCACGGGCGACGCGCACGCATCCGAGGCGCGTCTCATTTCGCTACCTGGCGGCAAGCTGGTGGTTGTTTACATCCGCGACAAGGAAGGCAAGACGGAGCTGGTCAGCGAGCATCTCGATTGCGAGGTGACGAAGTAGCGGGGGCGAGCACAGCGCGAGGTAAGAGCACACACCCAAAGAGGGGGCTTCGGGTAGCCCCGGGGTTACCTGAAGGCACGTCGATGGGGCTTCGGGCAGCCCCGGGGTTACCTGAAGGCACGTCGATGGGGCTTGGAGCAGGTCCGGGGCTACACGCAAGGCACGTCGATGGGGCTTGGGGCAGGTCCGGGGTTACCTGAAGGCACGTCGATGGGGCTTGGAGCAGGTCTGGGGTTGGTCGAAGGGCCATTGACGGGGCATGAGCGATGGGTGGGGGTGAGTCGTGAATGCTCAGGGTTTGACCCGCTCCGAGGATGCAGATGCGTAGTCAGTCCTCTCGGCCCCGGGGTGGATTGAAGAGGCTGTCTCAAAACTCGGAACGCGTAGCCTCGCCCAGCCCCGCGCGGGGTTGAAACCCCGCGCTACACGACAAGAAGTCCTCGCGCTACCGCGCTCGGACTGACGTCATGGCTGCATGGCGAGGCCTGCAATCGATGCGAAGTCGTTGAGGATTCTCGATGACGATCCGAAATTCCACAAGGCCAGTCCCGAACGGTAGTGAGGGACTTTTGAATGTGTAGCGCGGGATTTCAATCCCGCGCGGGCGTTCGGTGACACACTACGGCTCGAGTTTTGAGACAGCCTCTTCAATGCACCCCGTGGCCGCGAGAAGACGGCCGCGCAGCTCACGATAAGTCCGAAGACCGTCGAATCTCATCGGGTGCGCATATACCAGAAGCTGGGCTGCAAGAGCGCCGTCGAGTTGACGCTCATCGCCGTTCGAAAGGGGCTGGTCAAACCGTCGTAACCTCGATCATTCCATCGTTGATGCCCAGCATTCGTCCCCAAATCTGCCTTGCGCCTGTCACACAATCATCGCCCCGCACGATGACCAGCCGATGATACGTTGGATCGTCATGATAGCGCTCGTGGCTGGGTGTGACGCAAACCGGAAAGAGCCCTCGCGGCGCGAAACCTCGCCCCACCCAATCACCTCGACCACAATGGCACCCGCTCCCCCGGTTCCATCTGCGAGCGCTCCGTCCGCGAGCGCTCCGTCCGCGAGCGCCCCCGTCGCGGCTGTACCTGCCATCGAGCCTGGTCCTGCGGTTGTCGAACGATTCGAAGTCCCGGGCGATCGCCCCGCGTCGATCGTGAAGAGCGCCGACGGACGACCTCCGCGACTCGTCTTTTTCCCTGGGATTTGTTCGAATGGCGGGGCGTATCTTTATGGATTCGCCGAAGCCGCGCGTGCTCATGGCGGCGCCATTGCCATTGATGGCGACCGCCCGTGCGGAAACTTGCGCGACTTTTCCAGCATCACGTCGGACCCGGACCATGAAGAGCCGCGTTTTTACGCGGCGCTCCGTGCGGCTGGCGTCGCGGATCCCCAAAACCATGAAGTCATTCTCGTGGGGTATTCGCTTGGGGCGACCCTCATTGAAAACCTCGTCAAAAAAAGCCCCGAGCGTTATCCACGCGTCATTCTCATCGGCTCACCGCGCGACCCGCGCCTCGATCGCTTGCAGGGCGCCCGCGCCGTCGTCACGATGTCATGCTCGCAGGACGTCCCTGGCCGCATGAAAGGCGCCTCGAAACGGCTCACCGCTGCGGGCATTGCGTCGATGTACCTCGAAATGCCCCGCTGCACCCACGGCCACATCGAGGACGGCGACCGCGTCTTTGGCGAGGCGTTTTCGTGGCTCGATGGCATTGCGCGTGATCATCGCTGAACCGTGCAGGTTATCCGAAACTTATTGGTTTTTCTTCGGGCGCCCAATTGTACACGCACTGTCGGACATAGGTGGGGTCTCCGGTCGGTTCCTTCTGATGGATTGCCGTCCAGGGTGAGCAGAAGGGGTAACCATTCGTCGTGCATGCAAACGCGGCCGCGGTGGGGGCCTCTACCCATGCGGGGCCGAGTCACCCCCACCGCGCGCGTTTACAGTTCACTTCTTCGGGGGGTTGTTGTCGCGACCGCCGCCGGATGGATTGCCCGTCGTGCTCGGCCCGCCCGCTTTGCCTCCGCCACCTCCTTGTTGGGCGGCTCCTCCACTGCTGGAACCGCCGCTGCTGCCGCCTTTGCCATCATTGTTTCCTGCGCTCATGAGATTCTCCTTTTCGGGTTTTGCTTTGGATCAAGCTACAAGCCAAGCTCGGTGTGTGGGCTCATTGCAGCTTGCGCGCCAAAGGTCGAAATGCTGGAACTTGGCTGGAATCGAGCGATGCGATGGGGGGGTCGAGGTGATCGCGATCAGGTGGGCGCGTGGTGGAGGTGATCGCGACCAGACGGTCGTCGTTGTCTCGCACAGCGCCAGAATCGCTCGTACCTATTGCAGTTCTAGGTCGTCGTACACGCTCGGATGGCGCGATCCCATTGGGACTGGAGCGTTCGCGAACGACCAAGTTGCGGGAGCCCATCGGGGTTGGGCATCGGTGGTCGTGCTTGACGTGCGGGATCCCATTGGGGCTGGAGCGTTCGTGCACGACCAAGTTGCGGGAGCCCATCGGGGTTGGGCATCGGTGGTCGTGCTTGAAGTGCGGGATCCCATTGGGGGAGGGACTTCCGTGCAGGCGCGCGGGCTGCAAGCGCAATGGGGGTGGGCGCTCCGAGCGGGTTCGGAGTCGAAAAAGCATGCGCGAAGTGCCCGCCATCAACGCGTCTTGCGCATCGCGCGTCGCCAATTCCGAACCAAACGTGCGTTCCCCCAAAGGCACGAGCACAAACCCGTCGACACGAATCGATGCAGCGCCGACGCGAGTGCGACGAGCCTTCCGACGACACGTGTGCTGAAGGACTCGGCACGTCGGAACCAATGAAGGACTTTCTGGCCCTCGAACTGTTGCAAAAGGCGCGTTTGCAGCTCGATCCGGAAGACGAAGCGCTGCTCGAGGCGCACTACGTCGATGAGAAGACCATCCAGCAGATCGCCAACGAACGGAACCTGCCCTGGTCGACGGCCAAATCGCGCCTCGACCGCGTGCTGCGCCTGCTTCGCGTCGCCATGCAATCGATCGTCGTCGCCATCGCCGCGCTCGTCACGAAAAACGCTCGTGCTCAAGGTGCTCGTTTGGCACGGCACGTGTCGCATCTACTTCCGCATGCGACACAAGCGGCGTGCATGCTCAAAATTTCCTTTTCGACTCGCGCGGCCGAGGCTAGCATCGCCCCATGACGAAGCTCAGCCATGCGCGCGTGGCCCTGTCGCCCGCGTTATCCGCGCTCCTCGCGCTGAGCGGATGCGCGACCAAAACGATGGATGCGCCGATGGCGCCAGCGCAACCTCCAAAGGCCGCAGCGGAGACGAAGGTGACGACGCTCGCGCCGACCGCTTCCGACGAAATCCCGAGCGCGCGGCGGCCTGTCAAGGCGCGCGAGCGTGCGCTCATGGCGACGACACAATTAGAACCCTGCATCTTCAGCGGTAGCCTGCGCACCGTGGCGCTGCTTTATGCGCAAGCTGCCGGAGGGCAGGCCATTGCGCAGCTCGACGAGCGTGGGGCGGTGCAGATCGATCGTCTCGAGCTACCGAGCACCCCCGACGGGCGGGCAAGAGTGGTTGTGGGCTACCCGATCCACATGGAGGCGTACATTGACGAAAACGAACACGTCGTGCAGATCGACGAGCGTGTCGATGTCGTCCCGGGGCACGTTTGGCTCGACCCGGGGAGGGTCGTGCACGCCTCTTTCCTATTCGGCGACACTGCGAGGATCTCATTGAGGTTCCTCGACGGAACGATGCCGCCGTCCCTTGTTA
Organism: Polyangiaceae bacterium; assembly: GCA_016715885.1. NCBI lineage: Bacteria > Pseudomonadati > Myxococcota > Polyangiales > Polyangiaceae > Polyangiaceae bacterium. The sequence goes on along the minus strand of JADJXL010000010.1, from coordinate 19,809 downwards.
CGTGGTTTTCGTGCGCTGATCTCTCCTTCCGGCAAGGGACTTATTTCAACGGACCAACTCCTATGGGCGATACCGTCGATCTCCGAGCTGAGCGCATTTCGATCCACGAATCGGCAGGCGGACGTGAAATCGCTGCGATCCAGGGGCCCACGCTCGACCGCACTGTGTGGCTCGTCGAAAAGAAGCCAGGGTGGCTCCATGTCGAGGGTTATGGTGAATTTCATTTCAGGGGATGGATCCGCGCGAAGGGCGCATTTTTCCCGCCCCCGGAATGGGGTTTCATTGGCCTCCTCTCGGGCCCGGACGTCACGCATCAGGTGACCCGGCCCATTCCCCTTCGTATCGAGGCGACCGATGCCGCGCCGGTGATCGCGAATGCGGCAACGGGCGCCGAGATTTTCATTGCTCCAGGACCTCCAGGCTATCGCGTGATTCAAATCGGCGGGGGCGTCGATGCGCCGGATGGCACTTCATTCTTTGCGCGCGAGGCCGATCTAATGGGAGCGGTTCAGCTCGCGGAGGGCGTCGAGCCGGGAGAGCCCGAATCCGCGGATCCGCCAAAAGAAAATGCGTCAGTGCCTTCCGCGCCAATGCCCCTCCTGCACCTATCCTTCCGCTATCGATTGAGAAGAACTGGGATCTTGCCGCGGTGCCCGTTCACGCGTCGCTCGAAGAAGGAGCGCGGCGCATTCAAAAGGGCGATTGGGCTGGTGCAGCTCAATTCTTGTCGATTGCCGTGAAGGCGCTCCCCAATGGCGATTTCGAGGCGCGCATGATAGGCCATGCGCTTCTTGGCCGGGCCTGCGACCGCAAGGGTGACGATACGTGCGCCGGGACTGCATATACAAAAGTCCTGGAAATCGCAAAGAGCGCGGCCGCGAAAATAGACGCAATCGTTGCGTTGGGCGGGGATACCGAGACGAAGCTGAAGGCGCGCTTGCTGCCCGCCCAAGGCGAAGCGCTTTTTTACAAGGCCGAGCAAACACGGAAGGCGGCCGACGCCATTCAGTATCCCATCTATCGCGGAACTGGCGATAAAGACGATGTGCTCGAGCATATCCAGACCGAGGTCATGGAATGGATCAAAAGAAGCGGCCCATGGTGGAAGCGTCGGACCAAGCTTATGCCGAGATCCTCGAGCTGCAGCCGGCGCCGCCGCCTGCATGGGCTGTCCTCGCAGCGGGGCGGGCTGGCGACATCTGGTCGGCGTTCGTTTACGAGTTCCAAAGCTTGGCGCCAATACCTTCGGAATGGAACGGGACGGGGACGGTGCCGGGCACGGATCTCTCGTATGAGGAGCTTCGGACGGAGTTCAGGAAAAAGCTCATCGAGGCGACCGAACCGCAGCGGAAGCAGGCCGTGGCGGCGTATAGATCATGCCGCGACAACGCGAAGAAGCACGGGGTCTTGGCCGCGGAAGGGAAGCGGTGCGAGGGGCGGCTCGTCGCAATGGGCGCGACGCCGTGATTGCGTCCCATATGGATTGAGTAAGAATCGCTTTGACGACGTCGATGGCGGTGCGCCGTCCGCGCGTGAAGAATGCACCAGGACCAGCACCTCGCCAACGGAAACGCGTCCGCGTCGATTCGGTGCATGGGGGGTGGGGTACGCGCTTTCGACGTTTCGAGAGGGTGCACTCGGGGGTGGGGTGCAGGGGTTCGACATTTCGGGAAGGCGCATCAGGGGGTGGGGTGCACGGGTTCGACGTTTCGAGAAGGCGCATCAGGGGGTGGGGTGCAGGGTTTCGAGATGTTCGAGCGGTGCATCCGGGGGCCTGATGCGCGAATCGACACCGGGTAGACGCGTTTGGGGGTGCCGGTTGGCGTGTGGGTGGAGGCGGGTGATGAATTTTCTTTACAGGGAGGAAGTTGTGGGCGAGAGTGGGAGTGGGCGGTAGGGAGCCGTCCGAGTTGGTCTGTGAAAAGCTGGAAAGGCTAACCGCGTCCGGGCCACAAAACCCGGGGGGGTTAGCGCTTGGTGTCAACCTTGCGAGATTGCAGGGGAAAGGCACGAAAGGTCACCTGTTGCGGGGTGGTGATCGGAGTTGTTGAGCTCGCTGTAGGGGTGAGGTCAGCGATTCCAGATTTGGGGAGCTTACAAACAAGGCAGTTGCGAGGGGTCCCGAGGGGGGTCACCCGCAACGGGGTCGCCCGCTCAAAGGGCATTGAAACAGCTATAATAATAAAAACTATACAATAGAAAGGGGGAACCCCGCAACGGGGTCGCCCGCTCAAAGGGCATTGAAACGCGACGTTGGCCTCGACGGGCGCGACGGCAAATCCCAAGGCCCGCAACGGGGTCGCCCGCTCAAAGGGCATTGAAACAGTTGTGTAGTGATCCAAGCGAAATGAGGTCGCATGAAGCACCCCGCAACGGGGTCGCCCGCTCAAAGGGCATTGAAACAGGTTTTGCAGGACTTGGAATCGTGTCGAACGATTGCGTCCCGCAACGGGGTCGCCCGCTCAAAGGGCATTGAAACAAAAACGTTACCACCTTCTGCTTGAAGGTAATTCAGCCCGCAACGGGGTCGCCCGCTCAAAGGGCATTGAAACAAAAACGCATGCAGTGCTGTCGCACTGCAGTTCGACGCCCCGCAACGGGGTCGCCCGCTCAAAGGGCATTGAAACGCTGACGAGAACGAGGGCGAGAGCGGCGCATTGATCGTCCCGCAACGGGGTCGCCCGCTCAAAGGGCATTGAAACAAGGACAATCCGCGGCCAACGGCTCCTCATCACACCACTTTCCCGCAACGGGGTCGCCCGCTCAAAGGGCATTGAAACAGTAACACCCGTTGTACGGGTGGTAGTTTATTTTGTGCCCGCAACGGGGTCGCCCGCTCAAAGGGCATTGAAACAAATAGAGATAGTGCCCCGGCTTTCGCGGAACCACCACCTTCCCGCAACGGGGTCGCCCGCTCAAAGGGCATTGAAACGCGGCGATGGCGGCGATGGCGGCGATGGCGAATTTCATGGTCCCGCAACGGGGTCGCCCGCTCAAAGGGCATTGAAACAATGCGATCGAGGCCTCGTACCGAGACCCCTTGAAATTCCCCGCAACGGGGTCGCCCGCTCAAAGGGCATTGAAACGTTTCCCGGCCGGCAACGCCTCGACGACTGCGCGATGAATGCCTTGACTCGCTTGACGCATGCTGTTGTGCTCGCGGTATGCCGAAGCACTACTTGCCACCGTTCTTGCAATTCGTGTGCGCATTGCTGCTGCTATGCAGCGCCGGTTGCCTCACAATGGCGGACCTCCAATGGAGCAATCCCCGCGCGGAGGTCGTGCATATCTGCGACAAACCGCTCGATGTCCCTCATAACGTGAATCTATGGGCGTGGAACAGCGCGACGGGACAGCTCGTCACGGGCGACGATCCCGCTGAATTGAGGTTTTTTGCGCACCGTGCGGATGTGTTCTTTGAATACGACCCCGATGCGCCCCGATCGAGCGCCTCGAGAATGCCGCCGGAGTACGGTTTGACCTGCGCGAAACCGGTGCGGTTCTTGGCGGATCCTGCGGAATTTTTTCGCGGGATCGAGCCACCTGAGGTCACGGTCGCCGAGGAGTCGGTTGGTCGTGGCGATCCGCGTTTTTTCGCTGCACCGGCGCAAGGGAAAAAGCCTGGCAAGAGGAAGGATCCTCCACGCGTGCACGTGTGCGTACGTCCGTCGTGGGTCAAGGCCGATGTCGACGAATGGGCCATGGTCGGTGATGTCAAAGAAAATCGGCTGACGGGCAACGCAAGGGAATTTGCCGAGGCGGCTGCCAACGCGGACGCCGTTTTCGTTTACGATGCGACTGCACCTCCAGAGTCCGTGTACTGGTTCGTCACGGACCCGAAGAAGCTGAGTTGTCCGAATAAACCGCGGATGACATACGACCAGGCCGTGCGTTCGCAAACGCTGAAGATGATGGCCCATGCGACCTCGACGATGGCGCCAACGACAGCGGCTCCCAAGATTGGCAACGGGCAAACGGCATCGACGAACAACGGGCAAACGACATCAACGTCGACGAACGCGGCAAATCCCAAGAAAGGCGACGGTCAAACCACGTCGACATCGAGCGCGGATGGCAACGGGCGGCCGCTGAATTTTTTGGAGGTGCTCGCGCGCAACCTGGCGATCGCCGGCGCGTTGGCCTCGGGCGACACGTCGGGCTCGCTGAAGGATCCGAACGGTTCGCGCTACGGGATCCCGTCCGGGAAAAACGCTGGCGGGCCGGATTTGTTGCTCCTTCAAGCGGCCGCGGGTACGTTCGCGATCATCGGGATCCCGTTCAAGTCGGGCAAGGCGTTCATCGAAAGGCTCATCACGGCGCGCAGCGAAAAGAAGGTGGCGGTCATCTTGGACCCGAAGGTTTTGTCAAAGGAGATCGCGGAAGAGCTGGCAAAAGAACCTACAAAAGCCCAACTGGACAAGGCCCTGAAAGGGGAGATTGTCGAGTCGTACGGCATGGCCATGGCGATGTCGCTTCGGGACGCTGGAACGATCCTGCCGTACTCGCGGGCGCAGATCTTCACGGCGGGGTGGGAAGCCAAGTACCAGGCACATCACATCTACGAAGTCAAGTGGATGGAGATATTTGACAAGCAGGCCATCGCTGATGCTCCGGCTGTCATCCTCTCGAAGACGGAGCATGAGGTGATCACGAACAACCTACGGAGGGCAAAAAACGCGCTCATGGATACAGTCAAGAAAAGGGGCAAAGAGGAAATGCCACACAAAGCCGAGGTGTGGGCGATGTACCAAGAAGTCTACAAAGATTATCCCAACTGGCTCAAGGCCATCGAGGGATATTTCAAAAAATGACGAGCGACGGAGGATAGCGATGAAGCAGGTCATCAGCATGAGGATCCGCGCCCATGATCTCCCCGAAGGAGCGACTGGGTTATTTGAAGCCACAGGGTGCAAACTGCGCGTGACGGATATCGAGGATTTTACGGTTCTGAACGTGCACCAGGTGATTGTTTGGCTCAAATTCGATGCCGAAGACCCGTTAGTCATGAAAGTTCGCGAATACCTGAAAAAACACGGAGTCGAACCATGGGGCGGTGAGTACACCGAATACTCCGACGAAGACCGTCAAAACGCGCGGCTTTTGTGGATGAGACCGGCCAACGACGTCGAAATTTGCGCCGGCTTCAATTATGGTACCGAATACGACCTCACGAACGCATGCCCAAATTGTCATGCGGGCGCGAAGCAAACATCGGTGCTCTACGTGGACAACGACGAGATCGCGACGATTCGAAAGCACCGTGCCGTTCAGGCGTGGACCCGCGAGGTTCTCGTCGATGGGGGCATGCGCAAGAAGCTGGTCGACGCAGGCATCACCGGAATCAGCTTTGGCGATGTTCGAGCGCGCCACGAAAACGGGAAATGGAGCATGGTGGCGCGCGACCAAATCCTCATCGAACACTCGATGCCTCCCATGCGCGGGGAGCTTTCGGCAAAGGATGAGGAGTATCTCTGCAAAGTTTGTCGGCGGGGAGGTCGCATGTCGTCCCCGGACAAGCCCTACCGTGAAGAGGATCTGGTTGGTATGAAAGACTTCAACCTGACCTGGGAATGGTTCGGCGAGTTTTGGGCCGAAGACAAGGAAAAGCGACGCTCAGAAAAAGCGCCCGAATCCAAGCGTCCTCGTCACGCCCAAAGTCATGAACATATTCCGCGACGCTGGCGTGAAATCACTCGACTGGACGCCGGTGGCCATCGAGCAATGAAACCACGCCAGCACAACCTGCAATCAACCAGGGCAATCAGATGAAAACAACGGTCACGGTAACCATATCGTTCGAGGTCGGGAAAGCTCACGAAAAGGCAGAAGAAATCCTAGGTTCGATAGGCTGTACGCAAGAGGAAGTCCATGCCATCGCGGGCATCCACCTTTTCGACACGACCACGAACGAAATGTATCCGGGTCTCTTCGTCGACGTCACGTTCAACGAAGGCGACGAGCGAATCCCGAAATTGTGCGAGCTGCTCGCGACGCATGGGATCCTTGCCGATGTCTCGACGAAGAAATCCGTCGAATACTCGAAGAAGACCTCCAAACGGCCCGCCTGTTGAAGATGTCGGCCGGTAGCGATTACCTGCAATCCATCGATTCGGAGCTCGGCACGAAATACGACCTGAAACATGCCTGTCCGCATTGCGGAACGGGCGCCAAGCAAGTCTGGTATGAACGCGTAAAACGCAAGGACTTACCAAGACTGCGGAAACATCGCGCCATCATGACGCGCAATGACCACATCCTCGTCGATGAAGCCATGCGCAAAATGCTGGAAAGCGCAGGGATCACCGGCATTTCATTCGCCGAAGTGCACGCGCGTGACGACATCGGGGACTGGAACCCCATCGACCGAGACCAAATCCTCATCGAATCCACACTGCCCCCGATGCGAGGGGAACTTACAGCGGACGAGGCACAGGGCCTCTGCAAAGTTTGTCGGCGCGGCGGTCATCCCTTCTGCTCGAGCAAGCGCCATCATGAAGAAGACCTGATCGGCATGAAGGATTTTAATTTGACCTGGGAATGGTTTGGTTACTACAGCTTCGACGGCAACGCGCGCAGATCCAAATTTTCGAGTCCGCACATCCTCGTCACACCCAAAGTCATGAACCTTTTCCGCGAAGCCCGCGTGAAAACGTTCGAATGGACGCCGGTGAGCATCGAGGGCTGACGACGGCCTGGACCAGCACCTCGCCAACGAATGCCTTGACCCGCCTGACGCATGCTGTTGTGCTCGCCGTATGCCGAAGCACCACCTGCCACCGTTCTTGCAATTCATGTGCGCATTGCTGCTGCTATGCAGCGCCGGTTGCCTCACAATGGGCGACCTCCAATGGAGCAATCCCCGCGCGGACGTCGTGCATATTTGCGACAAACCGCTCGATGTCCCCGAGGACGTGAATCTGTGGGCATTCAATTCGGAGACGGGACAGCTCGTCACGGGCGAGGATCCCGCTGAATTGAGGTGGTTTGCGCACCGTGCGGATGTGTTTTTCGAATACGACCCCGACGCACCCCGATCGAGCATATCGAGAATGCCGCCGGAGTACGGTTTGACCTGCGCGAAACCGGTGCGGTTCTTGGCGGATCCAGCGGAGTTTTTTCACGGGATCGAGCCACCTGAGGTCACGGTCGCCGAGGAGTCGGGTGGTCGTGGCGATCCGCGGTTCTTCGCGGCACCGGCGCAAGGCAGCAAGCCCCGCAAGAAGACGGCGCCCCCGCGCGTGCACGTATGCGTGCGTCAGCCGGGGGTTTCGAACAAGGTCGGTCAGTGGGCACTTCTGGGGAGACAAGGATAAAAGACATTATTCCCGCGCGAACAAGAATCGGCTTTCGCGCAAGAAGCCGCAAACGCTGACATCATCTTCGTCTTCGATGCAAGTGCGCCTCCAGAGTCTGTGTACTATTTCGGCAAAAACACAAGATTGCGCTGTCCGAAGAAACCGGCCCCTGCCGTACGACCGGGTCGCGGGTACGGGAAACCTGGCCGAGGTCACTGCGGCCAGGGAAGCGGCGCAGGGCGACTCCAAGCAAGGCAACGGCCAAACGACGTCGACGGGCACGGGCAACGGCCAAACGACGTCGACGACTGCGGCAAACCCGGCAAGTCCCAAGAAAGGCGACGGGCAAACCACGTCGACATCGGGCCCGGACGGCAACGGGCCGCCACTGAACTTCTTGCAAGTGCTCTCGCGCAACTTGGCAATCGCCGGCGCGTTGGCCTCGGGCGACACATCGGGTTCGCTCGAGGATCCGAACGGCTCGCGGTACGGGATCCCGTCCGGGAAAAACGCTGGCGGGCCGGATTTGTTGCTCCTTCAAGCGGCCGCGGGTACGTTCGCGGTCATCGGGATCCCGTTCAAGTCGGGTAAGGAGTTCATCGAGACGGTCACGAGGGCGCTCAGCCAAAAGAAAGTAGCCGGCATCTTGGATCCGAAGGTCTTGTCAAGGGAAATCGCGGAGCAGTTGGCGCACGAGCCCGAGCAAGCCGTAATAGACAAAGCCATCGCGGCGCTGAAGCAGGGCAACACGAAGCCCTTCGAAGCCCTCGAGTCATTTGGCAAAGCCATGGCGCCATCGCTTCGGGATGCGGCTGTGATTCTGCCGTATTCGCGGGCCAAGATCTTCACGAGGGGATGGGAAGGGAAGTTCCAGGCGCATCATGTTCTGGAGGTGGACGTGGCGGAAGATGTCTTCGGCATGGGGAAGCAAGCGATCGATGATATCCCTGCGATCATTCTATCCAAGGAGCAGCATGAGTTGATTACGGGGCGCTTGACGAAGGCGCATAACGAGCTGCTGGATACCCTCAAGAAGACGGAGAAAAAATTAGAGCCCGCTGACGTGTGGCAAATGTACCAAAAGGTCTACAAGGATTATCCCTCTTGGCTTACGGCCATCGAGGGATACTTCAAGAAATGACGGCTTCTCGTGACGAGGGCGGAGATCAATGAAAACGAAAATATCTATTAAATTTCGGGCAGAAAACATTCCCGGCGAAGCAGACGCGATTCTGATCCCCACGGCCTGCGGGCCGGACGTTGCGGAAGTATTGGCTGGCTCCATCATGAACATACGCAACGTCTCCGTGTACATCGACCTCGACGAAAGTGACGAACGCGTTCCCAAGGTATTCGCGTTACTGCAACAACACGGCGTCGAAGTCGATACGTACACGTACATCGAATACTCCAACGAAGACCGCCAAAATGCGCGGTTGCTCCTGATGCGTCCAGATAATTTCAAGGACAGCCTTGGCCCGGCCTTACTATACGGTACCAAGTACGACATGTCCGAAGCATGCGCGAACTGCGGCACAGGTGCACGACAAGCCTCGGTGCTCTACGTCGACGGCGACAAGCTGAGTCGGATCCGAAAACATCGCGCCATCGGTAGCTTCGATGGGGTGATCATCGTCGACGGCGGCATGGTCAAGAAGCTCAAAGACGCCGGCGTCACCGGAATCTCGTTTGGCGACGTTCGAGCGCGATTGAGAAACGACAAATGGACCAGCGTGGCCCGCGACCAAATCCTCATCGAACATACGATGCCCCCTATGCGCGGGGAGCTTACAGCAAAGGATGAGGAGTATCTTTGCAAGGTTTGTCGGCGGGGAGGTCGCATGAATTTCCCCAAGCAGCCCTACCGCGAAGAGGATCTGGTCGGGATGCAGGACTTCAACCTGACGTGGGAATGGTTTGGCGAGTTTTGGCCCGAAAACAAGGAAAAAGGATTTGGCGAGAAGCGTCCGTCGCCCTACGTCCTCGTCACGCCCAAAGTCATGAACATCTTCCGCGAAGCCCGCGTGAAAACGTTCGAATGGACGCCGGTGACCATCGAGCGGTGACGACGGCCTGGACCAGCACCTCGCCAACGAATGCCTTGACCCGCCTGACGCATGTTGTTGTGCTCGCCGTATGCCGAAGCACCACCTGCCACCGTTCTTGCAATTCGTGTGCGCATTGCTGCTGCTATGCGGCGCCGGTTGCCTCACAATGGGCGACCTCCAATGGAGCAATCCCCGCGCGGACGTCGTGCATATTTGCGACAAACCGCTCGATGTCCCCGAGGACGTGAATCTGTGGGCATTCAATTCGGAGACGGGACAGCTCGTCACGGGCGAGGATCCCGCTGAATTGAGGTGGTTTGCGCACCGTGCGGATGTGTTTTTGAATACGACCCCGACGCACCCCGATCGAGCATATCGAGAATGCCGCCGGAGTACGGTTTGACCTGCGCGAAACCGGTGCGGTTCTTGGCGGATCCAGCGGAGTTTTTCACGGGATCGAGCCACCTGAGGTCACGGTCGCCGAGGAGTCGGGTGGTCGTGGCGATCCGCGGTTCTTCGCGGCACCGGCGCAAGGCAGCAAGCCCCGCAAGAAGACGGCGCCCCCGCGCGTGCACGTATGCGTGCGTCAGCCGGGGGTTTCGAACAAGGTCGGTCAGTGGGCAAATTTCTGGGGAGACAAGGATAAAAAGACATTATTCCCGCGCGAACAAGAATCGGCTTTCGCGCAAGAAGCCGCAAACGCTGACATCATCTTCGTCTTCGATGCAAGTGCGCCTCCAGAGTCTGTGTACTATTTCGGCAAAAACACAAGATTGCGCTGTCCGAAGAAACCGGCCCCCAAGCCGTACGACCGGGTCGCGGGTACGGGAAACCTGGCCGAGGTCACTGCGGCCAGGGAAGCGGCGCAGGGCGACTCCAAGCAAGGCAACGGCCAAACGACGTCGACGGGCACGGGCAACGGCCAAACGACGTCGACGACTGCGGCAAACCCGGCAAGTCCCAAGAAAGGCGACGGGCAAACCACGTCGACATCGGGCCCGGACGGCAACGGGCCGCCACTGAACTTCTTGCAAGTGCTCTCGCGCAACTTGGCCATCGCCGGCGCGTTGGCCTCGGGCGACACATCGGGTTCGCTGAAGGATCCGAACGGCTCGCGGTACGGGATACCGTCCGGGAAAAACGCTGGCGGGCCGGATTTGTTGCTCCTTCAGGCGGCCGCGGGTACGTTCGCGGTCATCGGGATCCCGTTCAAGTCGGGTAAGGAGTTCATCGACACGGTCACGAGGGCGCTCAGCCAGAAGAAAGTAGCCGGCATCTTGGATCCGAAGGTCTTGTCAAGGGAAATCGCGGAGCAGTTGGCGCACGAGCCCGAGCAAGCCGTAATAGACAAAGCCATCGCGGCGCTGAAGCAGGGCAACACGAAGCCCTTCGAAGCCCTCGAGTCATTTGGCAAAGCCATGGCGCCATCGCTTCGGGATGCGGCTGTGATTCTGCCGTATTCGCGGGCCAAGATCTTCACGAGGGGATGGGAAGGGAAGTTCCAGGCGCATCATATCCTGGAAGTTGACATGGGGGACAAGGTCTTCAAACTGGGGAAAGCGATCGACGATGTCCCGGCCATCGTCCTCTCGGAAGCGGAGCACAAGGCGGTTACGAAGGCGCTGGAGGAAGCTCGAGCAACGGTCCTGGCAGGAACCGGCAAAAAGTACCCGGACCAGCAACAGTTGTGGGCGATCTACCAAAAGGTGTACGCTCCATACCCCTCATGGCTCAAGGCGATTGAGTCTTACTTCCCATGACTCGGACGGTACGTTGCAGAACACGGAAAAGCCATGAAGAAGAAAATCCAGATCAGTTTCGATGCCGAACGCCTTCCGGGCGATGCCTCGGCGATCCTTGGTCCTGCAGGTTGCGGCGCGGAAGTTGCGAACATACATGACTACACGGTCCTGAATTATCGGCGCGTTACCGTACGGCTTGAACTGGATGACAGAGACCCTCGTATCGCCAAGGTGATCGCGCTGCTCCAGCATTACGGCGAGCAGTTCGACATGTGCTCGTTCATCGAATACTCCGAGGAAGACCGCCAAAGTGCGCGACTATTGTTGATGTCGGCGGATATCAAGAATAGCTTTCACGTGTCCCTGCGAGGCGGTACCAAGTATGATATGAGCGCAGCGTGCGCCAACTGCGGCGCGGGAGCGGTACAAACCATCGGTACTGTACGTCGATGGCGACTATTTGAGTAGGATCCGGAAGCATCGGGCGATCGGTAGCTGGCAGGGCCACATCCTCGTCGACGGCGGCATGGTCAAGAAGCTGAAAGACGCCCGCATCACGGGAATCTCGTTTGGCGACGTTCGGGCACGATTGAAAAACGACAAATGGACCAGCGTGGCCCGCGACCAAATCCTCATCGAACACACGATGCCACCCACGCGCGGGGAGCTCACGGCGGAAGACGAGCAGTATCTTTGCAAGGTTTGTCGGCGGGGAGGGCGCATGATTTTCCCCAAGCAGGCCTACCGCGAAGAGGATCTGGTCGGCATGCAAGACTTCAACCTGACGTGGGAATGGTTTGGCGAGTTTTGGCCCGAAAACAAGGAAAAAGGATTTGGCGAGAAGCGTCCGTCGCCCTACGTCCTCGTCACGCCCAAAGTGATGAACATTTTCCGCGAAGCCGGCGTGAAAACGTTCGAATGGACGCCGGTGACCATCGAGCGGTGACGACGGCCTGGACCAGCACCTCGCAACGAATGCCTTGACCCGCCAGACGCATGCTGTTGTCCTCGCCGTATGCCGAAGCACCACCTGCCACCGTTCTTGCAATTCATGTGCGCATTGCTGCTGCTATGCAGCGCCGGTTGCCCTCACAATGGGCGACCTCCAATGGAGCAATCCCCGCGCGGACGTCGTGCATATTTGCGACAAACCGCTCGATGTCCCGAGGGCGTGAATCTATGGGCGTAATACGACCCCGACGCACCCCGATCGAGCATATCGAGAATGCCGCCGGAGTACGGTTTGACCTGCGCGAAACCCGTGCGGTTCTTGGCGGATGCAGCGGAGTTTTTTCACGGGATCGAGCTACGTGACGTCACGGTTGCCGAGCAATCGGTTGGTCGTGGCGATCCGCGGTTCTTCGCGGCACCGGCGCAAGGCAAAAAGAAGGAGCCGGTACGCGTGCACGTGTGCGTGCGCCCTCCACAGGTTCCCAAGCCTTATATCGACGCCCAGGGGCGTCTCGTACAGGTCACCGAATGGGCGTACATTTTGGACGACAAAAGAAAAAAGCAGTGGACACCCAGCAAATCTGAATACACTCGAGGCGTCGAGACCGGGTGACACGTCGGGTTCGCTCGAGGATCCGAACGGCTCGCGCTTCGGGATACCGCCAGGGAAAAACGCTGGTGGGCCGGATTTGTTACTCCTTCAGGCGGCCGCGGGTACGTTCGCGATCATCGGGATCCCGTTCAAGTCGGGTAAGGAGTTCATCGAGACGGTCACGAGGGCGCTCAGCCAGAAGAAAGTAGCCGGCATCTTGGATCCGAAGGTCTTGTCAAGGGAAATCGCGGAAGAGCTGCCAAAAGATCCTACAAAAGCCCAACTGGACAAGGCACTGCAGGGGGAGATTGTCGAGTCGTACGGCATGGCCATGGCGATGTCGCTTCGGGACGCTGGAACGATCCTGCCGTACTCGCGGGCGCAAATCTTCACAGCGGGGTGGGAAGCCACGGCTCTCGATGACGCTCGGGCGCGGCGTTACTACTTGCGCGCAATCAGTTGAAGATCCGGATCTGGTTCTTCGAAATGGATCAGTCCGTATTTCGGAAAATCAATCATCACGCCTTTTTTTAGATAGCCCCATTGAGCTTCCGAATGTTCGTCGCTGTATTCGCCAGTATCGATTGAACAGAGGACGACACCTCCGTCATCCTGACCGAGTTTGACTCTATCACCTAACTTGACTTCTTGTCCGTCGGGGTATTTCATTCAGTCCTCACTCAACCCCCAGGGTTCGCGAACGGTTCTATCGGGATAGCATCGATTGACAAGTCCGCAGGCGATACAGCGCCTATCGGCTGCCAGAAGCATCTGCATGGCAGCGGTGAGGTACTCGGCGCTTGGTTCGCTCTGTAGATGTTGTAATGTGGTCCTATGACGCCATGTTGGGGCTTGGCCGGTGTATCCAAAGGCCGATAGCTCATCGTGCCAACCGGCACGATTCGACCGCTGACAGTTTTGCATGGCGGACAACTTTCTCGCGTCTGGCCAAGTGGCAACGGCGGGGCCGTCGTCGTCGTGGTGGGTTTGGCGGTCGGAGTGGCAGCAGCAGCAGCGGCGCCCACAGTGGCGCCGGCCGCGGTGGTGGCCTGAGCTTGCTGGGCGGCAAGGATCTCCTCGGTTTTCAGAATACCCACATGGATGAGCCCGATTACCAAAATTCCCACTGCCACCGCATCCGCTGGGCCGGGGACGGGGGAGTCCGCTTGCGACGTCACGCCCGCGGCGAACGCATATCTCGTGAATACCTTGATCAACTGGTCTGCAGCTACCGCGGTGCCGTCGGCAATGAGCACTTTGCGGGCTGGCGTTTGAGCTTGATCAATACGTACCGTTTTTACCCAGCCCGCGTCCTCCGCGCGATTGATGATTTCCTCGTATCCAATCGCCTCCATCGCCTCATGGCCAAGCTTGGCCATGGTCGGCTTGTCGCCGTCGATGGGTTTCCAATCGGGCCTTACGAGGACCTCTGTATAGCAGGTGGTCGGGTCATCAGCAGGACCAGCGCCGCAGCTAAAGATCACCGCGGCGACGAGCATGCAGACCGCGGTCGCGCAGGGCATGCGGAGCAAGCCAGCACGAGCGATGAGCCGATAGAGGAAAGGGTTCACCAAGCCATTCCAACATTGCATGGGCCAGATCGTCAAGGGCTGAGATGCGACGACTGCACCCCACGCCCAAAGCTCGGTCGGCATTTGCAATGCCGGAGTCGCGGCTCGGGCGTCGGTGAACTCGTTCCGGCGTGCGGGGCTGACGGCTCGGACGACCGCAGGCAAGTCAGGAGATGCGCGAACCTCGGCGGCACCCTCGATGCCGCCTCCGCAGCTCGCGTTGAGCCTCCACGTCGCCGAGGAGCCCTCCGCCGCGTTGCGCATGACCATCTTGGCCGCCCAGGAGGGCTTCGCAGTTCCGCTGAAGCTGCACTCGGCAGCCCAGGAGCGCTTCGCAGTTCCGCTGAAGCTGGACTTGGGGGCCGAGGTGGCCTCGAGCAGTCGTACGAAGGGCGTCTGGGCGGCCGAGGAGGCCTCGAGCAGGCGTACGAAGGGCGTCTGGCGGGCCAGGTGGCCTCGAGCAGGCGTACGAAGGGCGTCTGGGCGGCCGAGGTGGCGTTTTCACTCGCCGCCGAGGGCATCGAACATGTCGAGCTGCTTCTTCTTGGAAGCGCTGGGCGCGGTGAGCTCGCCACGAAAGGCTCGGTCGACGAGGGAGGAGAAGAGGTGGTCTGATACGACGAGCCCACAGTCATTGTCTTGAGCTAGCTTGCGAGTCTTCGCAGTAAACATTGCAAAGCGACGCTGCACGTCGAGCGGGGGAAGTCGTACCGTAAGCGCTCTGATGATTCCGAGGTTCAAGCCGCTCATTATCGCACCTCTGTTTGCCTGTTCGATTTGCGCAACGACGCCGGGATGTTCATGCAAAGCTTGCGCAATGAATTCTGGCTCTACCAAGTCACGATTAAGTGACAGCGTCGCGAGGTGCTTCGACGTAATGGCCGTCGGAATATCTTCGGGTACGACCGCAGACCGGCCTGTCGTTCCCATAATGGTCACGATTACGTCGTTTGGTCGCACCGTGTACCGTTTTAGCGATTCGTACTTTTGGGGCGTAATATAACGACGTTCACCCCAAGTAAACCGATTTTTGACCGCGTTGTCAATCCCGAGTACAGCAATACCGCTATCCACGAATTCAGAATGTCGAAGATCGCTCCCGAAAGGTCCGGTTCTCATCGCGTTCGGAATGGACGCTGCGAGTTGCTCGAGCCGATACTCCGGCCACTCGTTGTAGCCTGGCGCTCGTGGCCCAACCATCTCCAAAAACGCCGAGCGCAGCAGATCCTCGGTCAGCGTGATCGCCTCCTTGCGCTTGCGACGAATGGCGTCGGCCTTGTCGAGGATGTCGGCAATGCGGCGTTGTTCGGGGAGGGGAGGGAGGGGAATGGGTAATTCCTCGAAGATATGCGATGGCAGCCGTTTCGTGCCGTGTGAGGACTCTTCGGCTTGCGATAAGACCATCGGCTCGAGCCACATCAGGCACCGTGTGAGATAACGCGAATCGACATCTGCTGAAGGGACGATTGCCTTGACATCTTGATTGAATGTGGCAGGCACGGTCGTAACGCCTACGCGAAATTCCTTCGCGAGACTCATGCCGCGAACAACGAAGAGCACAGTGCCAGGCGGAATCAAATTCGTCCCGTTTTGCGCGCCCAGCTCCGTCACGTTGAGTTCCGCTTCAGATAACTCGAAACTCCTGATTTCCTTTGAGCTGAACCACGGAAGCGATCCACCCCAAAAGTCGGGATTACTCTTGCTCGGCGTGCCGCCGGAAAGCAAACGACCGCATTGTGCAAGCGGTCGCGAAGGCCAACGCTTCATTAAAGCATCCCCTCCAATTCCCCCAAATCCTTCGCGATCTCCTTCTCCAGCGCACGCAACCGCTTCAATATCTCTTTCGGCGGATCGTACTTCACCTCCTCGTGCACCGCCTCCTTGTACCGATTGATCGACAAATCAAAATTCTTCTCCCGTATCTCCCCAACCGGCACCATGAAATGCTTCGCCGTGCGATCCTTGTCCTGCTCGCATCGCTTCCTCCACCGCCTCGAGCGCCGCAGGCAAATCATTGTCTTTCACCGGGTCACGCTTGTCGTCCAGCGAATACCCATCCGCCTCCACGTCGTAAAAGAAGACGTGATCCGTTTTCCCACCCTTCGTAAACACCAAGATCGCCGTCGATACCCCCGCGTACGGCTTGAACACACCCGACGGCAACGATATCACCGCCTCGAGCTGATTGTCTTCCACCAGCAATTGCCGCAAGGCCACGTGCCCCTTCGACGAACCAAACAAAACACCATCCGGCACGATCGTCGCGCTCCGACCGCCTTCTTCAACATGCGCGGATCAGCGCCACGAACAAAAGCTCCGTCTTCTTCGTCTTCACCTTCTGCGTGAGCGTCGGATGCACGTCCTCCGCATCCAGGCTCCCTTGAACGGAGGATTCGCCAGAATCACATCGAAATGGTCCCGCGCTTGCTTCGCGAACTTCTCCGGAAATGAATTGGACAGCGTGTCCTGATAATGAATGTCCGGATTGTCCACCCCGTGCAGCATCAAGTTCATCGATGCGATGCGCAACATCGTGCTGTCGAAATCGAATCCGTGGAACATGTCGTTCTGAATGTGCTGCCGATACGGCTCGAGCTTGTCGCCCGTGTACACCTTCTCGCCGCCCTCACCCTTCAATATCCCCGCCGGTGACGAATACGTTTCCAGCAAATATTGCATCACACCCACGAGAAACCCCGCCGTGCCGCACGCAGGATCGCCTATCGTCTCCGTGGGCTTCGGTTCGAGCATGTCCACCATGAAGCGAATGATGTGCCGCGGCGTGCGAAATTGCCCATTGATGCCCGCCGTCGTCAGCTTGCTCAAGAGGTATTCGTAAAGATCGCCCTTCGAATCGCCCTCGGTAATGGGCAGCGCGTCGATCTTGTTCACGGCCGATACCAAAAGATTCGGCTTTTGAATCAAGAGCTGCGCATCGGCCATGTATTCGCCGAACGTGGTGCCGCCATTGAGCTCGCGAAAGTGTTTGAACACCTTCTCGTTGACGGTGGACAACATGTCTTCGGCTTTTTCTGGCGAAGTTTTTCCAGCGCCGAGGGTCGTCCTGGGCCGTCGAACGTGCGCTTGAACGGTTTTTTCGTGCGCTCGGCTTGCTTTTCTTGCGGGTTTCGGCCACATCGAGCAGCCGGGAGAACATCAAAAAGAAATCTGTTCGATGACGGTGAGCGGGTTCGTGATCCCACCGGTCCAGAATTCTTCCCAAAGTGTCGATGTCGCTGCGGAGTTTTCCGGTGATCATGATGCCTGTAGCGCCGGCGGCGGGTTGCTCGGTGGCGCCCTACGTACCTCGAACGCCGCCAAGATGCCAAGTACTTCCGTCGACTTGCTGTGCTTCCGTGAAGACGCCGTAGATGCTCTCGGCGTGAATGCTGGTGAAGGGCGGCTGTTCGAGTCGTCCGATGTCGATGCCGCAATTTGGAGCGATGTGGTTTTTCAGGACCTGCAAAGAGAAACGAAGCTGCTGCGCCGACATGTGCGGATACTTGTGCACGAAATCCGTGAACGCCGCGTCCACGGCGTCGGCATCGAGCCCCACGAGGCCCCGCAGGACATCGAGCAGCGATTGCTTTTGATCGGGCTGCACCAATCGTTTCACGTTGGCTTTGTCGTCCACGCGCAAAACGAGCGCGGCGAGCGTCTCGAGCTCGTCGTCGGGGACGCGTTTTCCCGCGCGAATGCGCTGGAGAACGGGATCGGTCGCGAAATGCTCGCGAATGACCTTTTCGACGCGCTGGCGATATTCGATCAAATCCAAACCTTCGAGCTTCGTCGTGTAATCGACGCCGGCGGTATCGCCATCGGTGACGTCGTACACGCGCGGCGCGACGCGCGTCGTGCGCGTGGGCGCCTGAAACTTCATGATGCCGCGCGGATCCAGGCGAATCTCCGAGCTCGGGGACCGTGACGTGCTTCCAAAATTCTTTGCTCTCGACGGCCAAAATGGAAGCGGCTTTGGCTTTGACGGGATTTGGTTTTTCATGAGCCGCGCGACTTCGGCTTCCACGGCCGCCTTCAAATCGATCTTCCCGGCGATTGCTTCAGGACGGCTTTTCGAGGTGCGGACGAGTACATCGAATCGGTAGGCGTCTTCTTCGCCGCGAATGTCGCGCCACATCATGAGCGGCCCGGCGATCGAGCGCAAATCGGCCTTCACGGCCGCATCGAATGGCGCAAGGCGATCACGATCCGAGAGCAGCTCGAGGGCTTTGAGGTTGTCGCGCACGTCGATGGCTTTCGAGGCAATGACGTCGCGAATGTCCGCCGCGAGCAAATCGACGGTCGCTTGAAAGACGGGATCGTTCATTTTCTCGATCGCGGCCTCCGCGACGGCCACTCGAGCTTCGAAGAGGCGCTGCAGGAGCGACTTTTGCGCGCTTTCTTGCTTTTCCTTGTAGACCTCCTCGAAGAACCAAAAATTGCGCCCTCGTGATCTAATATCAAAATTCGGTTTTATCCTTGTCGGGACCGGGAAGATATCCCGGCACAAGCGTGTGCCTCGACCAACTATTTGCCAGAACTTGACGAATGACTTGACGGCCTTGGTAAAGACGAGGTTGATGACTTCGGGGACGTTGATGCCGGTATCGAGCATGTCGACGGAAATGGCGATGACGGGCTCGCGGTCTTTTTGCTTGAAGTCGTCGATCAATTGATCGGCATAGGCGACTTGGTTGTCGATGACGCGGCAGAACGTCCTGCCGAGCTTGGGGTAAATTTTCTGAAGATCTTGAACAAACGTGCAAGGCGTGCAGGTGACTTCGCGAAGACTAAGGTTTTGGCCGATGCGGCGATCCGGTGGCGTCGCGGATGCCTCCGTTCATCAAGCTGCGCCAAACGTTGCGGGTCGTGTCTTGTTGAAGACGTCGCGATCGAGGTCGTTGGGATCGTAATCGACGGCGGCGGCGTTTTCGTCTTGGTCTTCGAGCTGTTCGCGCTGATCGGCGGTCTTTTGCGAATACTTCAAGCCTTCTTTGCGGAATCCTTTGATTGAAACTCGCGCACGCGGAAGGGCACCAAGTAGGGGGGCGTCGATTCGATGCCTTTTTGTGTAGCCGTAGTTCGGCCGTCGGAACGTTGTGCTCGCATTGGAAGAGCTTGTAGGTGTCGTTGATTGATGAACTTGACTGGCGTCGCGGTGGGGGCCTACTTGAGGGCGTCGAAACAGAGGAAGAGCCCGCGGAGATCGCGGGCAAATGTTGCGGTGGGATCCGTCGGCGATGATCAGGTCGGAGGAGCCGATATCGAAGCTGCGTAAGCATTTCACCACGGCGGGATAGGTGGCCAAGTGATGCGCTTGTCGCGGGCGGAGGGACGCTTCGCCGTCGATGACGACGCGGGGTTCGCCGGGTGGAAGCGCTTGAAGGTGTTGTCGGCTTGTTTGCGCACCCGCGGCGATCGCACAAGAAGAGAATGCGTTTGGCCCTGCCGCGCAGAGTAGCCCGCACAAGAAAGTTGGTGACGCGGGTTTTCCTTGGTAGCCGGTGGCTTGCACCAAGAGGGCGCGGCGGAAGCCGTTTTCAAGTGCCCGCCGGACGCGTCGGATGGCTTCGAGTCGGTACATTCGTCCGGCGATGGTCAACTTGGGCGGGA
>JADJXL010000009.1 GCA_016715885.1 Polyangiaceae bacterium | reverse complement strand
CCCGTCGTCCTTGGTGACGCACGTGCCCGCCAAGCGCCCGCATAACACCGTCGTTGCTGTTGGAGCACAAGAAACGCGGATCGTCCCTCTTCCCAGTGGGCACCGGCGGGCTGTAACATTGGCCCGTGGAATGCTGGCGACAAGCCCGACGCAATACGCGCCTGCCGCAGCCATGCCTGGGCGCTTGCAGACGCCAGGATACCCGCACGGGCTGATCCCGCCGCAAATCGTCCCTCCGGCACGTCCCTCCGGCTTCGTGCCCAAGCGGCTCGCAGACGAAATCACCCTTGGCAACCGCTGAAGCTTTCAAACACGCCCGTGCCCACACTCGACTGCAGTTATGTCCGTGGGCACAGCCATTTTCACCCTGGGTAGCGGGCTTGCACGGGCCAAGCCGATCGGATCCCCCTTCCGGCGCTGGCGCGCCGTAATTGCAAAGCAGCCTGGTCGATGCACCATTGTTCCGCAGACAAGGTTTGTCCTCTCCCGCCCCAGCTCCTCACAGATGTTGTCGAAACGACAAATCAACCCAATCTCGCATTCCTCACACGGCTGCCCGCGCGGAGTCCGTTTCTCGCAGTTGTTCATCTGGAGCGAGCAAAAGTAGGGCCTCTTCGCAGTCTTCGCGCGTTGGGTGACAGACGCTGACGTCCCGTCTGCCGTCTCGATGACCTGCACTTCGCAGCCGAACACGCACTGCTCGCCCAGGCTGTGCTTCTGACAAGACGACGAGAAAGCAAGGCGATTCCCGCGGAGCAGGCCGAACCGCGCAGGACGCCCCCTCTCTTGCGTTGCACTGTGGATTGTTTTCGCGCCATGATGAGCACTCTATGGGAAACCAACGAACACACAGGAAAGAAAAAGGCATGATGTACGGGGACTTGCGGCGAGCGGCCTCGTCGCGGCGAGCTCCTCGGCGGAGCGGCGAGCCTGCCGATGCAGGGGGTCGTCGTGCCCGTCGGGTGGAGCGAATCGTCGACGCCGAAGGTAGCCGCGGCGAATCCATCGCGCGACGTGGACTGAATGGCGACGGCTTCGCGGACCTCGTCACGCTGGACACCGCCGCGCGATCTGAATTGGGTCGTTCTACCCCGGCGGGCAAGAGGCATCCGCTTCGACGAGGGCTATTATCATGCGCACCCGGCGGCGACTACGCGACCCTTGTCCGGGTCTCCCACGCGGGAGATGTCGACGCCGATGGGTACTTCCGACTTGCTCGTCGGGCAAGGACGTGCCCGAAGCAAACGCAAGTCTTTCTTTATCGCGGCGGCCCCAACGGGCCCACGATCCCGAGGCCGTCGTGCTCGAAGAGTCCACGCCGCCCACCGAGGAGCGCGCCGGGCATACTGGATATCCCGCCGGTGACCTCAATGGCGACGGGCTACGCCGACGTGCCTGTCCTGCGCCCCTTTGCGAGCGTCGCCGTGCATGGCTCCGCGAGCGGCCCGAATGGCAAACCGACCTCGAGTTTGGCAACATCGGAAGCAACAGCCCGTCGGCGTCACCCCGTCGGCGACCCGGCAAAACGACGGCTACGATGACGCCCTCGTCCGGCGAGCGACCATGGCGACATAGCCGACGTGCGCCTCCCCCGCGGCAGCGCTTCGGGGCTGTCGACCGAGGCCAGCGCAGATGCCCGGCGAGCTCACCTTCGGCGGCATCACCGGCAGCGTAGGGCGGCATCAGCCTCGACTTCGACGCCGACGGCATTGGGGACCCTTACTGGCTGGCAATTGGCCCAATGCTTTCTCAGCCCTGACCGAACAGCAGTCGATGCGGAGACGCCGCGTTTTGTATTCATGGCTCCGCGGGCGAGCAATTGAACCGGTATTTTTTTTCGGCAACCTCCGCGGGATGGCCACGGAAATCGTCGAGCCCGGTGTACGGAAAATCGTCAGGGCCGTAGGCGCCGACGAACGGCGACGGCCACGTGACGTCAACGGCACTTCCTACGAGCTGGTCGACGACGGCACCGGGCCGCTGGAGCTCAACACGATTCGAGGCATCGGGGGCTTCTACGGCGGGCCTTCGCGCACCGAGGAAGAGGTGACGGCCCTGAGCTTTGCCGTCGCCATCAACCAGAAATACATCGACGCCGCGAACACGAGCGCTTTCGCGCGCGCGGCTGGCTGCCCGGGTGACATCGACGGCGACGGTTTCGAGGACTGCGTGCAGATCGGTGAATCTCGCGTTTTCCTTTATCGAGGCTCACCGAATGGCCTGCGCCTCGCCGAGGAACGGCTGCTCGTCACGGACACGCGCACCATTGCGACGCGCGCCACGCTCGTGTCGAAGCTTTTCCAATAAAAACCCCCCGAACCTCCTCTTGCCATCATCGGCGTAAGGTCGGTCGAGTCCGTCCACGTACATCGGCCGAGCGTGTCCGTCGTATGACGGCGGAGGACGTCAACGCGACAGGGGTAGCCGGAGGCATCCGCCGGCGAGAACAATGCCGGCCTTGACCATTTGCCGATATTCAGTCGTGCTGACACTTAACGCCGTCTTGCCACTCGCGACCCAGAACCAAGCACGGATGCTTTTTTTGCCTCCTGCAAGCTCCGAATCGTATTTTTTCCTCGGCCCACCTTTTCTTTCGCACCAGCAACTCGACTTCACGGGGCGTGACGGGGTGAACTTCGACCCCACGACCCGCATCGAAGTATCTTCAGTGCCCAGCCAGTAATCCCACCGCGCTTCGTTTTTCTTGGCGGGATGTTTCGCATACGCTTCGTCATCGAGGGCGATGCTATCGGTGACGAGATGCGGCGGGTTGCAAATAACCTTTTCCGGCTCCGGCCAAAGCTTGCTTTCCGGGTTTTACGTGCGCATGCAAGAAGCTTTGGGTTCACCAGCGCCTTCTCGAAGCG
Source organism: Polyangiaceae bacterium (assembly GCA_016715885.1). NCBI lineage: Bacteria > Pseudomonadati > Myxococcota > Polyangiales > Polyangiaceae > Polyangiaceae bacterium. The sequence continues at coordinate 31,075 of JADJXL010000009.1, read as the reverse complement.
CACCTTTTTCTTTGCCCGCGATTATCCATTGATCGCCTCGGCCACGACCCGGTTGAAGTTCGAGCTGAATGCCGTCAGGCCACCCCATCCTGCTTCGACCAGGTTCTCGGCAGATGGATCCAACCCTGAAATATCCGTAGCCACGACGGATGGCTCGTCGGCCGATTCTTCAGAAGTGCATGGCATACGTGCGCAGGCTCTTCGTGAAGACCCCTCCTTCAGGACGGGATTGGTTCTTTTATTGGCGGGAATATCAAAAGCCTTCGCCAAAAGGTGGTGATTGGCACCATGCTCCTGCAACTGCCGAATCGCAAAGACCACGTCGAGCACGAGCGGCGCGTGCGTCGAAATGATCACGCGATAACCACGCCAGAGCAGGTCGAGCACGAGGAGCATCACGACCGAAATCGCTCTCGGATGCAAGCCCATTTCCGGCTCTTCGATGACCACCCAATCAATCTCTGGGACTTTCCGTTGCTGACGCGCAGGCAGGAGGTGATAGAGGCCCAAGAGCAGCGGCGTGAATTCGCGTTGCCCGGCTGTCCACGTCATGAATGGGAGCCGCGCATCACCATACCGAAGCTCCAGCCGCTTTCGAAGCGCTTCCTTGTCGAGCTGCACACGGCCGCCATGGAATACCGCATTGTCAATTGCCGTCCGGTATTCTTCTTTTAATCGCCGCGGCACGGGGAAGAGCTCCGTATCGTGTGGATCGCCGAAGAGCGCAAACAAGTTCTGGCTGAACAAGCGAGCGATTGCCGGGGTATCGGCGTTCAATCTTGCAAACGGCGAAGGCCAGCCATCGGCAAGCAAGGTTGCACGATGGGCGGAATATAAAACATCGACGCATTCTTCGATGCACGACTCCGGGGCAAGCTTTTCGGGCACGAGGGTTTTTTTGCCCACCCGAACGTCCGTCTTTTGTGCCAAGCGTGGTGCATTCCTTGGCCAAAGTAGACGTCCAGAATTTTTCCTGGTTCCGACGGTATGGCCCGCATCGCGGAGCGCGGACAAGACTTCTGGCGCGTCGAGGGCGAGTTTGAAAAGCTGAAGGATCAAACTTTTACCCGAGCCTTGCGGTCCGACGAGGACGGTCAAATCGCCGAACGAAACGGTCGCCTGCCGAATCTGGGCGAAGTTTTGGACCGATAGCGTCTCGTAGGTGTGCTCGGGGATTTGGGGTGCTCGTGCTGGGCGGCGCATGTTCGATGGGGCTCGTTTGGGCGGTCCGGACAGGCTAGGCGGTAGCGTCTCGCCCGTCAACGAAGTTGTTTGCCGGACGGGCCGCGCTGGCGGTCCCCTTTTCAAGCCTTTACAACCCCGTCCCCATCATCTCCCGCGCCCGTCTCACCATGTCATCGCCACCTCGAAAACGTTGCCCAGCGCTTTCCACCCTTCATAATGCGCATGCAAAACACTTCCCCCACCCCACTCGCTACGTCATCCCCCATCACCGAATGCGCCCACCACCCGTTTCAATGCTTTACCTGCCCACCCAAAATGGTCCCCATACCCCGCTCACCACTTCATGCCCCCACCACCATCGTTTCGCTCCCCCTCCTCAACACTTGATGACGCAGCAGCAAACGCTTCCCCCGCCCTTCTAAAAACTTTGTAACGCGACGCGTCGTCAAGGATCGCCAGAGCAAATAAATCTTGAAACCATGTGGTGCGTTCCCGTAGGGTTGCATCCTGTGTTGGAGGTTGAATGAGTGCGACGTTGAACCAGATTCCTCGTGCGGAAAAGCGCGAGATTGCAACAAAAGTCCTTGCCAACTTGAAGGCTCCGGGCAGCTCAGGGGCCGGCCGAACCGGCGCTCGATGCGTATATTCCCGAACTGACTGACATCGAAGCGGTGCTGGATACGCAGGTAACGGCGAGCACGCTTGCGGATGCCAAGCGCGTGGCGCGACTTGCGCGGCTCGATGCGGCCGACGATGCCGTCGATACGTGGTATCGGCATATCGAGAGCTACCTCGAGATCGAAGCGCGACGAAGGGCATCACCGCATGCAGCCGCCGCAGGAGCACTACACGAAGCAGCCTTTTCGGATGGGCTCGCGCATATCAATGATCCCATCGCAGACGAAAATCGCATCTGTCGCGAGGCGCTGGTGATATTGCGATCGAGTGAGCATGCGGCCACGGTGCAGGCGATCGAATTGCCGGCGGTGTGGTTCGATCGCTGGGAAACCGCGCTCGATGAAAGCGATGCTGCCTATAAAGACGTCGACGCTGCGCGGTCGGACAAACAGTCGAGCGTCAATGCCGGGCGCGATGCCGAAGCGGAATGGGTGGAGCTTTCGTGCGCCTGCGGCGATACGTATCGAGCCGAGCGAAACGATCTGGACACGGCGCGAATTCAGGAAGGAAAAGCATTGCTAGCGCCCTCTTGGACGTGCTTGGCAAACTGAAAGCGCAAGCAGCCGCCCGTGCAACTCGAAGGCGCAATGCGGAACAAGCGCCGACCAACGAGTAAAGCACGCAATCTGCGCCTCGCTGAGGAACGCTTGCTCGTCACGGACACGCGCACGGTCGCCACCCGCAATTCACTCGTGTCGAAGCTTTTCCAGTAAGAGCCCCGCGAACCTCGATCACGCCACGCATCCAGTGCGGCGCGGCGCAGGATCCGCATTTGATCCCGAACCCCTTGGCAGGTAGAAGGACCCGGGTTGCCAGGTCGGGTGGAGCGCGTGCATTCGGGTGCGCTCGCGGTGATGAATGCCCCGAAGAGGCATCATTGCATGCGCCAGCACGCACCTCGAGTCGTGGCACGCCGGTTGCTGCTGCGGTGGAGGCCGAGTGTCTGCCCATCACGCGGCCCATTGACGCCAACGTACTGGAGACGAATTCCATGCGAGCCATTCTCTCTGCAATCGCCATTGCGGCGCTTGCCATTTGTGCTTGTGGACTCTACCGAATCCCGATCTGGTGCTTCTCAACCATCGACGGAGCGCGCTGACGGCGTCGCGCCAGCAGCAGGGCACGATGAGAGTGCAGGGCCTATGGCACGGCAAGTCCTTCCCGGCGCGTGGCAAGCGGGCTCGATCCGGCGCTTTCACCCGCCGAAGGCTCAAGCGCGCGCAGGGCGTGAACCTCGGTGGCGGCGACGCGACCGAGCCCATGGTACAACGCTTCGATGAAGCGGTTGTCCAGCAAAACATGCGGGAGGTCTTCTGAATCGTCGCGGTGGGTCTTCTTCCCCGACGGAACGTTCGAAGTACGTGCCTACAAGGGCCATATCCTTTCCGCGCGCCTCATGGGGACCTACAGCTCGGGTTTGTCTCCTTGGACGATCACAGGCAATGGGCGCTCGCAGGACAATCGACCAGTCCCCGATGGACAGCGCGTGAGCGCCACGATTCATTATGCGCACGCGAACGAAATCGTCCTCCAGGTATCGTTCGATTGCACGTTCGGCGATGCCTCTCTCGGAGCCGCCCGCATGGCCGGGAGTGGGTGGGGAACGACATGGGCCATCCATTTTTCGAGCCGCTTCGATTTGCCGCTCGAACGAGGCATTCACCGGCCCAACCAGGGCAATGCGCTGGTGCTCGCCAGCCACCCCATTCCACTCGAAAATCCGGCACACGCTCCGCAAGCACCTCCAAGCGACGATCCATTGATGGATCAGGCGCGACGAACGATCGCAGGCGCCGACCAACTCCTTGCCAATGGGAAAGCGAAACAGGCCTTCGATCAAGGATTCTGGGAGTTTTATCCCGATGGCACTTTCCGCTATACCCACGATCCGCTTCGCTTTTTTCCCATGCACGAGCTCTGAGGGACGTTGGGAGAGTGAAGGCGAAGGAGTCATTAGCTACTCTGCCAAGACCACCTATGGAGAAGGCATTCTCGCGACGACCGTGAGCGTCGATGGTGAGATGTTCGGCGTTGGCAGCGACGGCGCGCGAGCAAGGCTGACGTTTCGCTCCCAGGACGACATGGCCCGGTATGAATACACGTTCCAGCAGAAGTACCGCGTGGACCAGTCCATGGGGAAATAATTTATTGGCAGGGGGCTTATTACCATGGTCACGTCGCCATGGGTGAATGAACCCACGGGGAACATCCGGACCGACCTGCGTTTCCCGGCGGAGCGATTCCTCCAAAGCCGCTCTCCTCTTCATTTCGTCAAAAATCCATTCATTCGTTCCTGCCGCCGCTTTCCATTCGTGATCGAGCATTGTCGAAGTTCGTCGCAGCGGGTCGCGCACGCATGGACGAGGCGCGCGCTCGTGCCTATGTAAGGGCACGCCAGATCCATGCCTCGACCGGGCTACAACCGAATGAAGGATCGGATGGAAAACCGAACGGATGATCAAGCGACGAACGCGATAACGATATCGCTCGACCCGAACCTGGCCCACGAGGGGTATGCCGTTGCGCGAGCCAATGGGGCGGTCGTGAACGTGAAATTCGCGAGCGCCGGAGAAGACGGCGGCGAAAAAAACGATGTCCAGGATTTTCTCGCACAGCCGCATCTCTTCGTCAGCCGTTACGACGAAGTTCTGGCGGCTCTGGTCGATGGGCGGTTGTCCTCGGACCCGCGTAGCGCCATGACCGAGGCGCAGCGCAACAAGTTACCTCCGGTCGTCGAGGAATTCCGATTGCTATCGGAGAGCCTGCTCTCCAAGGATCCGCCGGATCACACGCGGCTGCGCAAGCTGATTCAGCCGAGTTTCTCGCAACGCGTGATGGCGAGCATGCGGCCGCGTATTCAGAAAATCGCGGACGAATTGCTCGACAAAGCGGAAAGCGAGGCGCAGGAGCGGAGCGAGTCGGCACCCGATCGGTCCATGGACATCATTACGGCATTTGCCTATCCCTTGCCCGTCACGGTCATTTCCGATATGCTCGGCATTCCGATCGAGGATCGCAAAGAGGTCCAGCACTGGACGGAGAATTTGCTACGAGTCGATCGGCGGCGCACTGGGCAGATGGATGAAGAAACGCGTTCTCGGATGCGCGAGTTCATTTCGTACTTGCGCGATCTTTTCAAGAAAAAGCGCGCCAAGCCGACCCATGACATGATAACGCAACTGCTCCAGACCGAGGAGGAGGGCGACAAGCTGAACGAAGACGAAGTGCTCTCGACGGTATTTCTGCTGTACCTCGCGGGGCACGTGACGACGGTGAATTTGATCGGCAATGGCGTCCTGGCGCTGATGCTGCATCCGACCGAGCTGGAGAAGCTGAAGAACGATCCGCAACTGGCCCCGAAGGTCGTCGAAGAAACGCTGCGATATTGGGGGCCGGTCGATTTCGTTTCGGCACGGATCGCAAAAGAATCGTTCGAAATGGGCGGACGAACGATTCCGAAGGGTGAACCGGTGATGGTCGGTTTGGCGTCCGCGAATCGTGATGCGGCGCGTTTTCCCAATCCGGACACCTACGACATCACGCGTGAGGGGGCCGAGCGTCACGTGGCGTTCGGCAAAGGAATCCACCTTTGCGTGGGTGCGCCGCTGGCTCGGGTCGAGGGGCATATCGCATTCGAAACGTTGTTCAGGCGATTCCCTGGATTGCGACTCGGCGCCGCCCCCGAAGACATCCGGTGGAACAATTCGTTTCTGCGAGGCATTGCGAAGCTGCCCGTGCTGTTCTGAGCGTCCTTCGCGGCCGAGGATCGACGCGCGCGAAAGCTCTTCTTTCCAGACAACGGGCTTTCATCCACACGCCACGAATTCGTGTTATCCTCCCCCTCATGGACCTCCGGCCCTTTTGCCTTGCCCACGACAGCGCCGCTTTCCTCCCAGCCGAATACCTCGGCGCAGACGGCCTCGAGCCCGAAATCCGCGCCGTGCTGCGCGAAGTGCCCGGCTTGTCCGGCGAGCACCTCGACCTCTTCGATCGCGGCTTCCGCCTTTACCGCAAGCGCGCCGCGTCGCTCTTCGACCGCGCCCCAGGCTCGTGGCTGCCGCCTCGCAAGGCCAATCTCCTCGTCATCACCGATCCTCGCCGCGTAAGGCCCTACAGCCAGCCTTTCCTCGGCGTCACCTGGTGCCTTCACGCTTCGGACCTCGACCCGCGCCTGTCCAATGAAGAATGGGTGTGCTACCAAATCTTTCACGTCGAGCGCCTCGCCTTTTTGCGGTCGGTTCGCGCCTCCGTTTGCTTCAACTCGAGTTATTTTTTGACGCTCGACGACGACGAAAAGCGCGCCTTTGCCCGTGCCGCATCGCGCGCGACGCGGCCGGATGCCCGTGCGTTCCTCGCGCTCGCCCGCGCATTGCCATGGATTGAAAAGCTTTATCATTCGCCGCTCCGGGAACCTCGCCCGGATCATCCCGAGCCGCTCGGGCACGTGGACGGCGCCGATTTGCTGATTCCCCGAAGCGTCCGGCCGGATCTCGTGGAGCTGCTCGGCGCATTCGAGAGCAATGCGCGCGACGTGGAAGCCGCGTTTCTCGCATCCCAAGCCGAGACGTTTCCCGGTGACGCGCCCGTGGACGAACTTTGTGCTTTTCTCGAATCCGCGCGTCCTGACGTCGAAATCGTGGATGGTACGGGTAAAACGGTTTATTCGCCGGAGTTCGTGGGCGGTCTGGACGAAGTGCGCGCGGCATTGAAGGGCCTCGCGTCATGGGCGGGCGCGAGCCTCGAAGCGGATCTGCGGCTCGTCGACGAGAAAAGCCGCATGGTGCTCGCGAGCTTGCGTGATCCCGACATTCTATCGCGTACGAGCGACGTCGTGGAGCAAGACGGGGGCGTGTACATTCGAGCCGATCGGCGGCGCATCGTGTACACGTTGAACCAGCCGAGCTTCGACACGATTCGCGAGGAAGGCTCGCCATTTCACAGGCAGCTCCTTGCGGCGCGAGTCGTGCATGAATGGGGGCACCTCGTGCACGAGGCTCGGCTCATTGAAGTCCCCGAAACGCGGCGGGCCGAATACGACGAGGCAGTCGGTGCATTGGAGCAATGCTGGACGGACATTGTGGAGGCCATGCCCGCGCGCCTCGAGGAAGACGTGACGGACGAGCTCGAAGGGATGGGCGCGACGCGTGCTTCGGCGGGACGAGCGCTCGCTCGCGCGACGTTATCGCGGCTTTCGGATTACGTGTCGAATGTGTTTTTCCGGAAGTACCTCACGCCCGACGAGCTATCGTGTTATGTTCGGACGAATGTGCGTCACCACCTGAACGAGGAGCTCGGTCCGCTCGCGCAGCTCGTGCGGCACGCCATGGAATTCCAGTACCTCGCGCTGGCCGAGATTTCGGATCCCATGGGGTATTTCCTTGGGACTTCGTACTTCGAGGGGTATTTTCTTCGCACGGGGGTATTCACGGAGCAGCGAGTGCGTGCGCTTTTTGACGCGACGGCGCGTGTTTGCGCTTGTTACGAGCTGGATCGGGCGGCGTTCGTGGAATGAGGTGTCGATGTGATGGTTGCTCGTCACGATCGTTGCGTACGATCGGATCACTTCGCTACGTTCCTTTGGTGCCGCCGCTATTGGGATCCGTAGGCGATTGGCGTCCTACCAGCGTTGGATCGATCCATGGCAACGTTTTTCTCCAGAGATCTGGCGGAACGGGCGGTTTCTCCAATGCTGGCCCCTCGACGATCATGTCGCGCTCGATGGCGGCGAGCGTCTCGCGTCCGAGCTTTCGCACGGGTTCGACGGCGATTCGAGGCGCTTCGTGTTTGTCCTCGTCAAGGTGAATGGCGGCGAGCGTCTCGCGCCCGAGCTTTGGCGCAGGGCCCACAGTAATCGCGGGGATGTCTCGTCGTTTCGTATCCAGCTCGATGGCGGCGAGCGTCTCGCGCCCGAGCTTTGGCGCAGGGCCCACCGTGATCACCGGTGCATTTTGCAGCAATTCATCCAGGTTGATGGCGGCAAGCGTTTCGTCCCCGATCATCGCTTGCGCGCGCACTTCGATATGCGGCGCTGCGTGAGGGGCGTCGGGAGGAGCCAAAAACGCCTCGATCACAGGCAGTTGTTGCTCCATCGCTTCCCGCACCGAATGGCGCGATGCGCTGTTCGTCATCACCACGCAGACAATCCGAGCGGACGCTGCGACGCCAAATCCAACATCCACGTGCCCGGGGCCGCCATAAGGCACGAGGTCCCCGCGCGGCAAGGACAAAAATCCGACATCGCGTTTTCCGATGAGCACTTCCGCTGCCGTCGCGAGCAATTTTCGCCCCGCTTCTGGCATGAGCGGCGGCGCATCACGCGTCACGAGCGCGGCTTCACGCGTGAGCGCAAAGGCGAATTCGGCGCCTGCAGCCTGGCGAAGACGCTCCACGAGGTCATCGAGTGTCGACATCGTGCCAGTGTAAACGAACGGCGCGTTTCAGGAAATCAAGAAATCCTTTGCGTGATCGTTTGCTGCAAGCTTGGTTTCGAAGATCGGACTGCAGCTCGATGTACCCCTCGGATTGAAGCTTCAGACAGCGCTGCAATTCGACTGGAGTAAATGGGTCCGGCACCCTGGACAAGCGGATGCTTTTTTAGTATCTGCATTCATGGCCGACGAATCGTATCGACACAACCATTGTTGATGCAAGTTTTTACCGTGCGTGTTCACTGAGGAACGAGTCCCATGCCCATGCTTCGCCGCTTTCTTGCGCCTTCGCTCGCAATCGCCTGTGTCCTTGCCCCGTCGGTCGCTTCGGCCCGTTCGGCCCATCGACCCACAGCCACCATCGAAGGTGCAATTCCCCTTTATTTTGCGCCTCGCCCGGCCGCGGACGGCTCGGGCAGGGTTATACCTGGCCAATCGACGGCGCCGGTCATCATCGAATTCCTATCCGCTCCGACGCAAGCAGACCTCGATTTGCTTCGCCAGCACGGCGCTGTTCTTTCGCTGAACGACGACGGAATGCCCATCGTGCGATCCACATTCGTGCTCGCAGACGTTGCCGCTTCGGCGCTCGAGCCGCTCTCCAAGCTCCCGAATGTCCGGCGCATTGCCCTCGACGGCGCTCCCTTCCAACCTCCCAGACCGCTCGATTACACGGCCGCGCAAATTCAAGCCATGGATGTGTGGCGCGCCGGCCCGGATGGGCTCGGGTTCACGGGCGCCGGAATCACCATTTGCGACATCGATTCCGGCGTCGACGTCTTTCATCCCATGTTTTTCCGAGCTGACGGTGGAGCCCTCGATTGGGTGGATGTCGACGGCAATGGCATTTTTTCGCCCGGTATCGACGGCATCGATCCGGATGGCGACGGCCAGGCCGACGTCCTGCGCGTTCTCAATACCGTGATTACCACGTTCTACGACAAGGATCCCCAATTCGGCAGCGACGATCCTGCGTACCAACTCGGTATGGATTGGCTTTATGCGGATCGAAATGGCAGCGGCGCACGCGAATTCGGCCCGAGCGCGGGCTTCACGGAGGCTGATCCCACCTTCGGCGAACCGCTTTACGTGCCCGACGACGTCAATCGCAATGGTGTGCTCGACGAGGGAGAAAAACTGGTCGCTTTGGGTTCGTCCAAGATCAAGGCCGTCCGATTCGACAACAAGACCTACCAGCGCGGCAAAAACCTCATCATGCTGCCAATCACACAGGACTTCGACCATGGAACCGGCGCGAGCGGCGTTTTGCTCGGCGGTCACCGCGGCCTCACCAATCTCGTAGGAATCGCTCCCGATGCCGAGCTGGTCATGGTCACGCAATCATCCGGTGGAGAAGAAGTCAAAGCTACGAACTTTTGTCTCAATCAAGGCGCACGCGTGGTGCTTCACGAATACGCGCCGTGGGTCGGCTATCCGCTCGATGGATCCAGCCCCATGGAGCAGCTCATCGACGAGTCGTCTGCGCAAGGCGTGTCGCACATCAACCCTGCGGGAAACTTGTCGACATCGGACAAACTCTACAAGCGTTCGGTCCCTGCCGGTCAACAAACAATCGTGCCCATCGAAGCACCGAAGAATTCGCCTTATGCTCCCTTTCGATTCATCGGCGTGTCACTGCTCTGGCGCGATGTGATGCGGAACTTGACCCTGCAATTCAAGGACCCCACGGGTTTCCAAATGGAATTGCCCAATGCGCCGGGAGCCGTATACACCGACTGGCACGACGGCCTGGAAATCTATGCGGAGAGGACCGATTCGAGCCGAGGGACTTCGCGCGTCGACATTTACGTATTTGGCCAGAATGCCAATCCTCCACCGATCCCGGCAGGAACTTGGACGATCACGGTGAACGACCCTGCTCCGCCGGGCGCCCCGGACCTCGCATTGATCGGCTATGTGATGGATGATATGTCGGGCTGGGGCAAAGGAATTTTTTTCCCCGAACATGCCAGTGAAGATCACCTCATTGGGCATCCGGGCACGGCTGATCATGGATTGGCGGTGGCTGCTTACGTCGGGCACGGGTTTTTGTTCGGAAGTCCTGGTGAACGCGCGCCTTATTCGGGGCGAGGTTATCGTATCGATGGGAAAAAGATCCTCGCGATTTCAGCGCCGGACGATCCGATTACGGCGGGTTTTCGTGAAGGTGAGCAAGCGAGTGGATTGATTTATGGCGGCACGTCGGGCGCGAGCCCTCATGTGGCTGGCGCCGCGGCGCTGCTGCTACAAGCTCACCCGGATTGGACGGGCGCTGATGTGCACGAGGCGATTCGAAACGGAGCGCTGGTCGATGAACACGTGGGCCAAGCACCGAATGATGATTTCGGCTACGGGAAATTGCGCATTCATCGCAGCTTGTTCGGCCAAGATCCGCCTGCGGGGTCGGATCCGCGCATTTCAATCGATCCGGTGACGGCATATGCAGGCGTCGAAGTGTCGATTCCGATTGACGTGAGCGACATGGACGAGCCTGCGACATCGCTCGTGCTCGATGCAGATTTGGAATACGACGGGACGTATGACCAGCGCCTCGTTGGGCCGTCATTGCGCTTGACCTATACGGATTTGGGCCGCCGAATCTTGAAGCTTCGAGTGCTCGATTCGACAGGCAGGGACGCGACCGCGCTCGCGATTGTCGATGTCGTGGACAAACCTTTGGACCCGCCCGCGGTCATTGTTGCGGGTGGTGGAGGTTGTTCGCAGTCGGGTGGATCGAATGAATATTGGCCAATTGCGCTGCTTGGGCTGATGGCGACGCGCAGGGGAAGAGGTCGGGGTAGGCAATGACGAGCAGCTTCAAATAGCGTAGTTCTTACTCACTTTCCGCTTTGGTTGGCAGAGACCGCCCGGAACGCGATTTGCTCGATCGGTGCGGGTGGCACGGACGTGCTCGGGAGGACGGCCATGTATTCCGAAAATCGCGCAATTCGTCGTTTGATCGGGGTTGGAATTTTCGGAGGGCTCACGTTATTGACGTCGATCGTCGGAAGTATCGTGAATGTGCGAGGAATGCAATCATGGTACGATGCTCTGGAGAAGCCTTCGTTTCAACCTCCGGGCGTCGCATTCGGCATTGCCTGGACCATTCTGTACGTGATGATCGCCATTGCGGGCGTTCGAGTTTTTCTGGCACCTTCGAGCCGTGATCGCACGCGGGCGCTCACCTTGTGGTTTGTCCAGTTGGCTCTCAATTTCGCATGGACGCCGCTCTTTTTCGGTTTGCAGCGACCGTGGCTCGCGCTGGCCGACATGGTGGCATTGATCTTCGTCACGGGAGCTTTCATCAGGGTCGCTCGTCGAGTCGATTCCGCTGCATCATGGATGTTCCTGCCGTACCTCTTGTGGCTCGGGTTTGCCGCGACGCTCAATGCGGAAATCATTCGTCTGAACCCAGAATGGGCGCGAAGCGCAATGACCGTTCTCAATGGCTGAGAACGCGACATTGCACGGGCGAGCCGCCCTTTTAGCGGCTGTGACTGCGCCTTTTCCGGGGAGACTCGCCTTTTTAGCGAGAAAGATCACGTGTTTCCCGCGGAGACTCGCCTTTTTAGCGAGAAAGATCACGTGTTTCCCGCGGAGACTCGCCTTTTTAGCGAGAAAGATCACGTGTTTCCCGCGGAGACTCGCGTTCCCAGCCGCTGCGAAAGCCTTTGGCCCAGAAAAAGACGCGTTCTCAGCCGTTGAGGAGGCGTTCTGTTTTTCGATAACCCCAGAATGCAGTAAGCTCCACCCATGCAAAGCCCCCTGGACCTCGTGCGGGACCTCCGACAACTCGGCGTTCGCGCAGGTGACACGTTGATGATCCACGCTTCCCTCCGCGCAATCGGGCCCATCGAAGGCGGCGCTCGAGGTGTGGTCGACGCGCTGGACCAAGCCGTTTTCGAGGGTGGAACGACCATGATGGTCCTCGGTGCGCGAGACGATTCGGCCTGGGTGAACGATCTCCCTGAACATGAGCGGGCCGCACATCTGCAAAACGCCGAGCCTTTCGACAAGTCGACCACGCCCGCGGATCCGGACGTCGGGTATCTCGCCGAAGCTTTCCGTCAGCAGCCAGGTACGCTCGTGACCGACCACCCGGAGGGACGCTTCGGAGCGCGAGGTGCGCGGGCAATCGAGCTGCTTCGCGATCCGCCGTGGCACGATTACTTCGGCCCAGGCTCGCCGCTCGAGCGATTGTGCAAAATGGGCGGGCGAGTGCTCCGGCTCGGCGCCGATATGAATACCACGACCGTGCTGCACTGGGCCGAGTATCTGGTGGATTTGCCGCAAAAACGACGCGTACGTCGATACCGGCGCATTGCGGCCGCCCCAGAGCCGGTGATCCGCTACGTCGATTGCCTCGACGACAACGAAGGCATCGTGGATTGGCCATTCGAGGATTATTTTGCGCTCATTTTGAAGGATTATTTGGCGACGGGTCGCGCGTCTTGCGGGCTCGTCGGTAACGCGCGCAGCGAGCTCGTCGAAGCAGAGGACCTCGTGCAATTCGGTGTCGCGTGGATGAATGCGCGATTTGCGGCACTCGTGCTCAACCAACCAGATCCGCCCGGTAAAGATGCCGTTCGGCCCTGAGAAAACTCACCGTACCAATGAATGCGGGCCACACGATGCCCAGCGCCAGGGTCATCTTGGGGCCAAGCGTATTGGCGAGCCAAAAACCAACGGGACCGAGTACCGACAATTCCGGATCCACGCACCCGAGCACGGCAATTCGAGCTGTTTCGACGGGGTTTACCGCAGCGAGCCCAAAAACGACCGCCGGAGGCCACTTGAAACGCAACAGCGCCCCCACAAGCGCAAAATCATGAAGCGCGCTCGACACGAGCCATAAAAGCAGTGCCAAAACCATCGCTCGCTCCGGCGTCCGCGCAACGGATGATGTCCAAAACCCGAGCCCGAGGAAAGCCCATCCGAGCGATACCGTCACGAGAAGACAGCGGGCAACGATGGCCGCAAGCCCGGCTTCCTGCTCCACGCGAAAAGCACTCGCAATGGCAGCCCCGACGAACAACACGAGCAGCGGGCCGAGCACCATGAGAAACCGAGATGCAACCGTCGCGATGAACCAATCTCGCCTGCGAACGGGCTGCGTCAACATGAGCTCGAAAAAGCCGCTTTGGCGCGCTCGTACGACGACTTGCGACGTGGCAACCAGCGCGACGAGCGGAATGGCGAGCACGACGGCATTGGCAATGTTCAATACGACACGGGACAACCCGGTAAAACCGAGCACGCTGCTTTCACTCAGTCCGAACCACACGAAACCGGCAAAAAGAAGTCCGTAAACGCCGGCCGCAAAGAGAACCCACCGCGATCGAAGCGCCTCGGCAAACTCCAGACGAAACAATATGCGCCAAGCTTTCGGCTGTTTCACGGCCCCACCTGCATCTTGGCGAGCACCGCGGCGCGCATCTCGTCATACGAAATGCCCTTGTCCATCGTCGCTTCGAAGCCGAAGTCCATTGGAGTGTGTGCCCCTGCGACATATCGCGCTCGCGTCGCCTCCACCCACTTGTCGGACGTCGTATCACGTACCCATGACTTCTGCGGCTCGACTTTGCGCTCGTGAATCCACCCGATCATACATCCAATATCGTCGAAGTATTTGCGCTCATCGGCGCTGACGATTTGCGCGGCATGACGTTTGTCGGAAATGACCATTGCACAATGCGCACAAGGTTGTTTCCCCCAGACGGGTTCATTCGGCTCGCTGACCTTTTCGCACGCGACCAAGGTCGCAAGAGCAACCACGCTGCCCAAGAACCAACGACGTTTCATGATGCCACCCCGTCCGTTCGTAATGCCTGTTCCGATATGGCCAAAGAAAAGTCTTCGATGGGCACGACGCTCACGTCGAGCACCAAATCATGATATTCGTCGAGCAATTCTTTGATGAGCGCGAGCTTTTCATGCTGGGCCACCCGAGCGGCATATCGGTTTTTTCCCGAAAGCTGAAAACCTCGCGCCGACAATGCTTCGTGAGCTTGTTCCGAGGTTTCTCGAAACAGAATTTCCACGCGGAATGCTTTGAGCGACCTCAATACGTCGGCCAGTGGCGCATCGCGGACGACCCGCCCTTCTTCGAGTTGCAGGACGCGGTCGACGATTTGCCGGACTTCGTCGATTCGATGGGAACAAAGAATGACGATGCTGTCACGAGATCGGCGATCGAGCTCCTGGAAAAACGCATTCCGAGCGTCTCCATCGAGGTTTGCCGTGGGTTCGTCGCAAACGAGGATGGGGGCGTTCGAAGCGAGCGCCATGGCTGCGAGCAGCTTTTGTTTCATGCCGCCGGACAGATCGCGAAAACGTTTGGAACCGCTCGCTCCAAGATCGAGCCCCAAGCGTTTGGCACATGCATATGTGGCATCTACGGGGTTGTCTCGCAAATGCGCCTGGGCGCGAACGACTTCTTTGACCGGTGCATCGATGGGCGGAGCGATTTGGGGGATGTACGCCATGTGTCGCAATGCAAGATGCGCCGAACGAGCCACATCGAAACCGCCGACCGTCACGGTTCCATCGAATGGCAAGAGCCCGAGGATGACGCGAAGAAGCGTCGTTTTGCCAGACCCGTTCGTCCCCACGAAGGCAACGCGTTCGCCTTGTCCAATCGATATCGATACATCCTGCAAGGCAAGGATGGATCCAAAACGTTTGTTGACGCTCGAGACGTTGATCATGGCCGTGCGATGAGGGGAGGGTTGACGAGCGGGGTGGGATCGACGAATATTTTTCTCGATGCGAATGCGGGAACGGCGCGGGCCACGGCGTCAACCAGCCCCATGGCTGCCGTTCCGCGGAAAAAAGCGATCGTCGGCCGAGTCTGCGTCAGCTCGCTCGACAATGCTTTGACCTCATGAGCCACGTCACCCACGCCATTGCCATCGATATCGTATCCCTCGTAATCGCTGTAGTGATTGCTGCGGATGTCCACCCCGAGCGCGTTACCGCCGCCATCGACTTCGAGCAACGTGGAATTCTGGCGAAAATCATTGCCCGTCAGCGTCAGCCCCTTTTCACTACCGTGCAGGCGAAGCGCAACGTCGTTCAAGGCAATGACGTTACCATCGAACGTCACCGGGTCCTGCAGCGTGCGTGGCGTGTTGTCGAGGTACGTGCCGACCGTGTTCGCGACGAGCCAATTGCCTCGAATTGAAATGGCGTCGCTGTCCTTGAAACCCAACCCGACCCCCGCAGCTCCGCGTGCCCCCGCAAGGATGTTGTTTTCGAGGTTCAAACGTCGGCTGTACATCACGAAAATGCCCACGACGTTGTCATGATATTTGCCCCCGCGAACGACTGCGTCGTGCGCATACATGAAATGAGAGCCGTATCGGGAGTGGCGCACGATGTTGTTTTCGACGGTGGTGCGTCGAGAATACCACACGACCATGTCTCGTGAATATTCGACGATACACCCGCGAACGACCGAATCATGAGCTTCCCATAGCTTGATTCCGTCGCCGCGCAAAGAATCATCGTCACGCGGCCCCACGACGTGGACCTTTTCGAGAAGGCAATGCGTGCAGGCTTGAAGCGACACGCCAAACAGCGATTGCTCGACACGGACGTGCGCAATACGAATGCGATCGCCCGTCGCCTTGATGCCGGCGTCTTCGGCGGTATGCCTTCCGCCGGAATTTCGCACGACGACATTTTCGATGACCACGTTGGAAGCTTGCACCGTAACGACCGTGGAAACTTTGGCACCATCGAGGATGGCGCCGTTTTGGCCGCGAATGACGACGGGACGTTCGATGACGAGGTTTCCGCGGTAGATCTGCGGCAGTAACTCGATTTGTCCCGGCCCTCGGGGATCGGCGACCATGGCCCGCAATTCGTCGAACGAAGACGCCACCACGGCGCCTTCGGATGCAACGTCGCGCGGCCCGGCCACGGCGTCTTCCCCGACCCCAACGGCTCGATTCGCACGAGCATTCGGCTCGACGAAGACCAAGCCCACGCTTGCAAGGCAACCGACGAGCGCAATGCCCAAGGTCGATCTGCAAAGCCAACGATTCACGAGCTTTTCCTCGAACGCGCGGACATTACCATGGCGCGAGGGCACACCGCACTGCATTCGCCTGCGTTGGGGCAATTCGAGCAAACTCGGCTACGAAGAAATGCGCTGCCCAAGGCACACACGACGCCCGCGACCGCCAACCAAAAACCAAGATCCGGCGCCGCAAATGTTTCGAATTGACCAATTTTGCCGTTTCCAAACATTTCCGGCGTGAACGCCTGAATCTTGATGGGTGCTTTGGGGTCGAGGTCGTGACCGAACGTGTAGAGCCAATAGAAACTATCGGCGAGAAAGCCGATCGGAAACATGATGGCCGGAATCGCCACGATCTTGTTGAGTTTTTTTCCGGAAAACATCAGAAAGGCAAACGTGACAATGCTGACGATTGCCACACCATATCCCGCCAATTGACGTTCTGTGGGCGCGGCATCGGCAAGGTGCCGCATCCCGATGTAATGATTCAAGATGTCGACTTCGTGAACCTGTCCGCCCATTCCCGTGAGCGATATGATGAGCTCGAGGCCTGACGGATATTGGGGGGCATAGAGCCAGAAATGCCACCAAGGTTGGAAGTACGAAGTGGCAAAGAGCGCGACCGACGCCGCTGCAAGCACGAACACGGGCCACCTCGCCCAATCCCAACGAGGCTTCGCTCCGTGTTCGTGCCGAACCATTTGCAGGTGCACGTGCCCGTCCGAGGCTCCACCACGATCATGCGCATCCGGTTTGTGTGTAACATTTTTGTCCGGCATGACGTTCTCCCGTGGTTTCGTGCAGGGCCCTGAGACAAACCTATTTGGCCTTGGGTTTTACCAAGAAGTATCCCATCATCTCCAAGTGTAGCGCCGAACAGAATTCGGTGCAGTACATGGGGAAGGTACCGGGCGTGTCCGCTATGAACGAGATGTTTTCGTGTTTGCCCGGTTCGAGGCTCACGTTGACGTTGTACATGTCGATGGTGAATCCATGTGTCTGGTCGTCCGCGGTCTCCAAGCTGGTCAAGTGAATGGTCACCTCGTCACCCTCCTCGACCTCGATTTGGTCCGGCTTGAAATGGCTGCGAATGGCAGTCATGTACACGGAGACCTTGTTGCCGTCCCGCTTGATGCCTTCCTTGCCGCCCGCGGCGCTGTGCGGATCGATTTCGCCCGAGATCGGGTTCGTCCCCATCTTGTATGCGGTGAGGACCTTGAGCTTGTCCGCTTTGATCATTTGCGAGTAATGGGGTTCGGCATTGGGTATCGGCATGTCGATGAGCAGCCGCATTTTCTCACCCGTCAGGTCGACGAGCTGGAAGTTTTGCGGAAAGAGTGGTCCGACGGGCAAGAATCTATCCATCGACATTTTGTTCATTGCGACCAAGTATTTGCCATCTGGGCTCACCGTGTCTCCTTCCGCCGAGAGAATGTGGCCGATGTTGTAATGAACGCTCAGCTTTTCCACCGGTTGCTGGAAGTTTTTCCACGACCATTTCGCAACGACGCTCTCGATGAACACGGACGTGTATGCATTGCCCTTGTCGTCGAATACGGTGTGCAGCGGGCCGAGCCCGACTTCCACTTGGCCTTGAATCGCGTCTTTGAACGCCATGATGGGGATGCCAAAGTCGTCCTTGCCCTCGAACTTTTTCGCTTCGATGAGCGCTTTCATCTTCGCGATATCGTAAATCGTCGCGTGCGTATCGAGTTTGCCGCCGACGACGACGGCCTTTCCGTCCGGCGTCACGTCACAGCCGTGGGGGCTCTTGGGTTCTCCGACGAGCGTCAACACGCCCTCTGCAGCCGTCACGTCGATGGGAAGCACACGCATGCCCGCGATGGTCGTCGACTTGCCTGCATTCACGAGCTCTTCGGCCTTCTTCCAGTTGATCACGTGAAGATAGTCCATGTCGTTCTGCGATGCGCCAGATTCGACCGGCGGTTTGCCCTCCATGGTTCCGCCGATGGCCATTTCGGTATTGAACGAATTGATGAATGCCCATCCGTCGCTGTCGAGCTTTCCGGCGTCGGCAAGATCCTGCGTGTACGGAGGCAGTTCCATCGCCCAGCTCTTTTCGACATCGATTCGACCTTTGGCGCGGTCGAACTTCCAAAACACCGCGACGCCGCGATATTTTTCTTTGTATTGCGACAGCGGCGCATATTCACGCCCGAGCGGCGCTGGATATTGGCTCGTCTCGATGACGTATTCCGTGTTCGGCGTGACGAACGCCCCACCGTGATCACTCGCAGCAAGCGGGTTGGGGACGATTTGTTTCGTCATGAAGTCTTCCAGATCCACGACCGCCACGCGCGCATTCGCCTTGTCGTTCACGAAAAGAAATTCGCCGTCATAATCCCCCTTCGTTTCCGATAGATTCGGATGGTGCACGTCCGCCCATCGGATCTTGCGGTTCCCCTGATTGCCCTGTTCGAGAATTTTCTCACTTTCGTTGCCATATCCCCACCCCTGCCACGATTCGGGTGTAAATACGGCAATCACTTTCAGCATTCGCATCGAAGGAACGCCCATGACATTGACGTTGCCGGACTGCCCCCCCGATGCGAAGATGTAATACTCGTCCTTCTTGCCCGTGGGGACGTAGGTCTTGAGCGCCGCCTCGACATCCGCTTCGGTCAGGTTGCGCGCCTTCATCAAGTCCGCGATGGAGGCCGACGCGCCGAGCACGCCCGTCGATTGATTTTGCCGGGCCAAGTGCTTGTTCTCGCAACCAAACCCTGCAATTGATGTAATTCCTAGAACGGCCACGAAGCCGACCAAACGATGGCCACGCATGACAATACCCTCCACTGCGTCGAAAGATTCCGTGACGTTATGCAACGTGCGTACCGAGCGTAGAATCACGCGAAATCGATGGCTCGCGACGCAAAGTTTGCACGAGTCGCCTCCATCGGCGCCCAACCGACGACGCGACAAACGCAATATCTGCGTGTGGCTCTGCGCCAATCATTTGCCGATCGATGGATGGTCAATGGAATTTTGTGTGGTGACGATGTCGTTTGACTCGCTTTCCACACTCGAGCCAATCAAAGCGCAGTTCTACTTACGTTCGTCCAACGAAGTGGGGATTGATTCATTGCGGATTCGTCGCAGCGTTTGCTTCATCTTTGGTCGTGCAACAGGTGCCGGCATGTCATTTGCGTGCCGCCCACTGCGAGCGCGTCGTAATAATGGTTTTCGCCTTCGTCTTCGAGGCTGCGCGCGAGCGCCATTCCCGCGCCTTCGAGCAGCCGTCGATACTCCGCAGCTCCCAGGGATAGGGACGTGCGTCCCGTGAGCTGGTCGGTCCAGACGCATCGCTCGTGCGGCGCGGTGAAAAGGAGGCGCCCGCCTGGCCTGAGCGCGCTTGCCAGACGGCGAACGAGCTCGCGCTGCGATTGTTCGGAGAGCAAAAATAGCAGGCCAATCGCGATGACGCCGTCGAACGTTCGGCCGAAGAAGCGGCTCTGTTCAGCCGCCTCACACGCGACCACCGCGCCGGGAAAGCGCGTCCGGAATGCGCCGACCAACGTCGGAGATGCATCCAATCCAGCGACTTGGAATCCGTCGTCCATCAGGGCCATCGAAATGGGGACCCCCGAGCCACAACCGACATCCAGGACCGAGCCGCCTTTCGGCAGACATGTCGCCCATTGCCGAACGGTGGCGGCCCCAATGTCCGATCGGCATTCGATGAACCGCTCGGCTACCGCTTCCCATCCGTTGGACAGATCCTCATTCATGATGTCCCCGCTGAGTCTACGCATCCATACGTCGATCGCGCAGAAAATCAGTGACGACGCGGTTGAAGGCTTTCGGGTCGTCGCGCTGCGGCCAATGACCCGCGCCCTCGAGCCACGCCAATCGCGCGCCGGCAATGGCGCGCTGTGCCTCGCGGGAGCTCTCCGCGGGCACGGCTGTATCCTTGGTGCCGTGGACGAGCAATGTGGGCGCTTGAATTTCAGACAGGCGGTCGAGCAGCACGCTACGCGTTCCGTTCCACGTGACTTCGCTGCGCTGGAAGGCGCTGAAGGCTATGCCCGCGCCGGGGCGCATTGCTTCCGCGTGCGCCAGGTCCACCAGTTCTTCGGTCAGTGCGCCGGGTTTTTTGAGCAGCACGCCGAGCGAGTATTTGATCGCCGCGCGGCTGCGCATCATTGCGGAGGTAAATCTTTGCATGCCAGGTACGTGCACCGACAGATAACCGAGTTTGCCCAGCGGAACCTTGCGCTGCAAGCCGTAGCTGTCCACCAAAACCAGCTTTTCCACTCGCTCGGGTTGATCGAGCGCCACGCTCATCGCCACGGCCCCGCCCATCGAAATGCCTACCAGGCTGCACCTTTCAATCCTCAGCACATCGAGAAACTCGATGGCGAACGCAGCGAGGTACTCCAGCGTATACGGAAGGTCTGCAGGTTTGTCGGACTCGCCGTAGCCTGGAAAGTCAGGCGCAAAAACGCGGTGAGTGTGCGCGAGCTCGGGAATCAGCAGCTCCCACGACAGGCGCGCCGAGTCGATTCCGCCGCCGTGTAGCAGCACCACCACCGGTCCGGTATCACCGGCGTGGCAATAATGAATGTTCAGCCCGTCGATAGTCGTGGTGAATTCCGCGATGCTCATGCTGTTCTCCACTATCGAGCGCGTCGTCGTCATGAGCTGATGGCTCGATCGCCGTACGTTTGCGAATTGTATGCGATGGCGGCACAAAGCATTTCGTGATGCGACATGAGATGGGCGGGGCCCAGGCACCCTACGACGAGAGCATCGACGGATACCACATTTGCAGCGATACTCAATCGGTTGTTGACCTGGCCATGCTTCGCCGTCGAGAATTTCGTGTTGTCGGCGGTCGATACCGCGCTAGATTGACGGCCCGTGCCGCCCGAATCAGGTCTGAAACACAAGCCGTTCTCGTCGCTGCGTCATGCCGCGCCTGCGCCCGCGCCGAAGCCGTCTGCTCCATCCCCAGCAACCAAGCCGACTCTCGGGCGGATTGTCGTGCGCGACGAATTCGATGCGGCGGAGAAAACGATGATTACGCGCGTCATTGGTGTACCACAGGAATATTTGAGCATATTCGGTAAGCCATGGCGAGAAACACTTGGGCAAACCGTCGCAATCGAGGGGCGCGACTTGCTCGTGATGGCTGCCGAATGCGAGCGCGTTGCGACGCTACTGCGCAATGCAGGAGCGAGCGAGGTCGTGATCGTTCGACAGGCGAATCCAGCGGATGTATCGCCAGCGGGCGAGCCCGGAGGGACGCAGCGAGCGCAGATTCGACGAGGATTGCGCGTGGCGATCGTCATGAAAGCGGATCAGGAAACGGGAGCGCTCACGGAAGGCATTGTGCGCGATATTCTGACGAGCTCGTCGACACATCCACGAGGCATCAAGGTGCGGTTGGAATCGGGAGAAGTCGGGCGCGTGCGCAGGATTCTCGCGCGCTGACGTCACGTCTTGCTCAGCAACGCAAGGCTCAACATCGCACCCAGAATCCGCACGAAAACGGCTCATCCGAGGTAACTCGACGGGGCAAGGTGATCCTCATTCGTGGCACGATGATTGCTGCGGGTCCCGACCCATCATGAACACCCCCCGACGATCCCTCATTTTCCCAGCGATTCCGGAGGATTGCACGCGGCGCGGTGACAACCGCGTTGGCAGCATTGCCTCGCGCGTTGGCGCGGCAGCCCTTTGTTGCATCATCCTCACCGCCTGCGGCGCACGTAGCGACCTCCTCGACGTCGTGCCCCTCGAAGACTCGGCAGACTCCTGCATGTCCGCGCCCACGACGCCGTTCGCGAAGCGCTTTGGCGACGGCATGCGGCAGGTCGGTGCCTCGATCGCCGTCGATCGGCACGGCTATCCAGTCATCGCCGGCGCTTTCCACGGCACGCTCGACCTCGGCGTCGCCACGCTGAACGGGCCTGCCGTGCCGCCGTCTGAAGGGGACATCTTCCCCGAGCCGCCGCTCGCGCTCGAGGGCCGCTTGTTCGTCGCTCGGCTCGCGCCTGCCGGTTGCGCGCCGTTCGCGCGCGCCGTCGCCGGGATCTACGACTCCATCGGCACCACCCAGGTCGCGCTCGCTGGCGACGGAGCCATCCTGCTCACCGCGAGCTACATCGGCGTCGCCGATTTCGGCGGCGGTCCGGTGAACGGCGGTCCCACGTCGACGGCGATCGCCAAGCTCACTGCTTCTGGCGACCACGTCTGGAGCCACGCATTCGGCGGCTCTCAGATGATCGTCACGCGTCCCGCGACGGATGCGCAGGGCAACGTCTACGTCGCGGGGTTCTTCAGCGGATGGCTCGGGTACGATGACATCACGCTCGGCGAAGGCACCTCCTTCGGGCATGACGGCTTCGTGGCCAAGCTGGATCCGTCGGGCGCGCTCGTCTGGTGGAAGATCCTCGCGCTCGAGTCGCAGCCGGTCGCGGGGGCGAACCTCTCCGTCGTCGCGTGGCCCGAGGGAGACGTCGCCGTCGCTGGCCAGATCGTCACCTCGCCGGGGGCAGTTGTCGATTTCGGCGGCGGGCCCGTGAGCGTGGTGCCTCACCAGACCGGCTTCGTGACCAGCTTCGACGCCTCCGGTCAGCACCGCTGGCAGTCGTTGATCTCTCCGCTCGTCACCGACGCGCAGGTCGCGCCGTCAGGCGATCTGGTCCTGCTTGGCGTGTGGGACGGCAAGGGGTTTCCGATCCAGCGCTTCGACACGACGGGTGCGACGAGCACGCCCGTCATGGTCGGCGCCCCCGCTGCGGTCATCCCGTCCCTCGCTGTCGGCCCGAACGACGAGGCGCTGATTGCCGCCGCGCTGGGCCCGCCCATCAGCGGCCTCTTTGCCGCTGCCGTGGCCGTTTCTGGCAAGGTACTGTGGACTCGCACCATTTACGGCCAGAACGAGGACGGCAACCACCGCGTGGCCGGCGCTTTCGGGCCTTCGGGCACGCCGTTCCTCGCCGGCGGCTTCATCGGGACGATGGATCTTGGCCCCGGCGCGATCAGCACCAACGGCACCGCGCCTGACGTCTTCGTCGCCGCGCTCCCGCCCTGATCGCTCACGTCTGCACGAGCGCGAGCGAAAGGTGCCAACTCCTTTGGGAAAAGGTGCCAACCCCTTTGGGAAACGGTGCCAGTCATGCGATGCTCGGTTTCATGAATGGTCTTTGGGAACGTTTGGGATCATGGGCCGCCAAAAATGCCGGGCGGGAGCTCGGCCTCCGCAAAGGCGCGTCGGAGCGAGCGATCGTTGCCGCCGAGGAAGCACTTTCGTTGCGCTTTCCCGACGACTTTCGCGCCTCGCTCCTCTTGCACGACGGCCAGGATGGCGATGAGTCCAGCCTATTCGAATGGATGCCGGGGTGCTCGCCGCTCGCACCGCTCGAAGCCGTCGTCGAGCGCTGGAAGGAGGAACTCGCGCTCGCCGAAGAATATCCCCAGACCGACTTCAAGGTCGTGGAGCACGGTCGAATCCATTCGGTCCTTTGGCACGCCAAGCGCATTCCCATCGCTGGGAATCGATGGTGGGACGGGGATAACACGTACCTGGACCTCTTCCCGGGTCCGAAAGGCAAAATCGGCCAGCTCATCACCTTCGTGACCGAATGCGACCTCGTGGTGCTCGGCTCGAGCTTGCGAGACGCGCTCGCGCTTTACGTGGCGGCACTCGAGAAGGGCGATTGGGTCTTTTCCGAGAAGAATGGGTGCGTGGTGCCCAAAAATAACAAACCCAACGAGTACCCCAATCGCGCCGACCAGTTCGCGACGTATGCGCGAAAGAAGCGCTAGAAGCCGCCCAGAATCGCCCACCGAGGTTGGCGATTGGTAGGCACACTCACAGCCGTAGACTGGCGGGAAAACTGGCGGCCGCCACCCTCCGCCATGGCGGTCGCCACCCTCGGTCGGCCCCAAATCGATCATAACTATTCGAAATTATTGAGCGCCTTCCGCCGGCATACTTCTCGCAATACGCTCCGGCCATGAGCCAGCCCCGCCCCATCCGCCCCGGAGCCACCTACCTCGTTACGCGCCGCACCG
The DNA here is from genome assembly GCA_016715885.1 of Polyangiaceae bacterium. Classification (NCBI taxonomy): domain Bacteria; kingdom Pseudomonadati; phylum Myxococcota; order Polyangiales; family Polyangiaceae; species Polyangiaceae bacterium. The sequence goes on along the minus strand of JADJXL010000009.1, from coordinate 6,718 downwards.
AGCGTCGCCATTGCCTATTGCGCCCCGATCCCGCAATGACCCGCTTCATTCTCTACGCGCTCATCGTCTCCGCGCTTCGGCACGGCATTCAGGTTCACGCCTTTTGTGCCATGTCGACGCACTTGCATTACGTCGTTTCCGACCCCATGGGCACGCTGCCGCGCTTTCTCGAGCTGTTCCATCGGCTCGTCTCGATTGGCGTCAGAATTCTCCGAAAATGGGACGGATCGCCTTGGGATCGCGCTCAAACCAGTGTCGTCGAATTGTGCACGCGGCAAGCCATCGTCGAAAAAATCGCCTATACCTTGGCAAACCCCGTCGAAGCAGGACTCGTTCGTCACGCGCACGAATGGCCCGGTGCCAAAACGACGATCGATGACATCGGCAAAGGCACCATCCATGCTAAACGCCCCGGCATCTATTTCAGCCCGAAAAACCCTGAATGGAAGCCCGTGACCAGCCTCGACGTTTCCCTTCCTCCATCGATTTGCAAAGAAAACGCCCAAGCATTTCGCGACGATATTGCCGTGGAACTTGCCAAACTCGAAGCGGCCGCCCACGCACGCATTCCCGCGCGTCGCGTGCTCGGTGCAAAACGTGCCGCGAAGGTATCACCCGAAATGCGCATCACGACCCATGAACCCAGTTGCCAGCGAAATCCCATGTTCGCCGTTGGTCGCGGGCAATGCCGAAGCGGCCCGCATTGCCGCGCGTGCCGTGCGAGCCTTCCGCGCCGCATATCGGAAGGCATTCCAAGCATGGCGGGCAGGCGATCGCTCGGTCGCATTCCCGGCGGGCACATACGCAATGCGCGTGATTCACGGGGCGAACGTTGCAGCATCGTGAGAGTCGAACGCTGACATCGTGAGAATCGAAAACTCCCGCCGACGACGCACGTGACGACATTCAACGTTCGTCCGTCGGCAGCGCACAATCTGATGATCGGGTGGAAATGACGACCTCCGCGGGCCGACGTGCGTCATATTGACCCGCGACCCAACGGCCGAGCGCGGCAAGTGCCCACGTATCGCATGGCATCACCGCGTCTCCAGCCGTCCCCGCACGCTGTCAGCACGGCATCCGCGGCCCATGCATGACGAGCGCGCGAGCAAGCCGCGGCATTCGAGCTCCTGCCAGCCGAGCGCGCTGGAGCGCTACGAGATCCATCTGTACCAAAATCGGCTGGCGCCTCGGCGGGAAGGGCGCGTACGGCAGGAATCTCGACGAGCATCAGCGAATCGAGGAGCATGAGCTCCACACCACTGGAGCGGCTACGTCTGGGCCGCTTGCCCTCGCAACGTCGCGTTCTACCATCAGCGGCGTACTTGGCCGCGTGCGTGCTGGAGCCCCTTTCCTGACCCGCTCGATCAACGCCTCCAGCGTCGGCACCTGCGGAATGCCATATCGCCTGCACACCACGTCCACATTCCTTTGCGCCAATATCCTTCGGGACAACACACGATCACATTGCGACGCACGTTCAGCCCGAGCTCCAGCAGCGTAATGGGCGACTTGGTCTCCGGCGCAAAGTAAAAAGAATGAGGTCCGCTTTTTCCAGCGCGTCGAGCTCCCATTCGACCTGCTCGCGAAACGGCGGAAAATCCGCAGACTGCGGCCAGCTCGAATCCCACGCCTCGCGCCTCGGGTTCAGCACCACGATATCCATATCGCGAAGCGCATCGGTGACCACCGATTGCCAATCGACCGCTTTTCCCATTTCTATGGAACCAGCAAGAAAAATCCGCGGCTTGTCAGCGTCGACATCCAACCTGTCGGGCGGCCTGAGCTCTTTCACTTCTTCTGCCCTTCGATCCACACTTTTAGCATCGCCCGTTCCTCGTCCGTCATCCCGGTCGCATTACCGAGCGGCATGTCGCGCGACACCGACGTGCGCTGAACGATTTTCTCGGCTTTCGCCATGATCTGATCGACCGTATCCATCACGAACCCGGACGGAGCCGCCACGAACGTCGGATGCGTCGGCTTTTGCGAATGACACGTCGTGCACCTCTTTTGCACGATCGTCATCGCCGTCATCGTATCCACCGGCCCCACGACGACCGGCTCCGGCTTCTTGATGAAACTCAATCCAAGCGCTCCGCAAAATGCAACCCCGATGGTCGTGAGAAGCCGCTTGTCCTTGCGCTCTTCCTTGTACAGAACATTGATGTAATGGCGAATGCCCACGCCAGCCCCCATCGCAAGGCACAAGATCACCCACCCGAGGTGATGATTGTACGCAACCGCGAAATGGTTGCTGATCATCGCGAACGTCACGGGCAACGTAAAGTAATTGTTGTGCTGCGATCGCCGCTTCGCCTGCTCTCCGTCGCGTTTGTCCAGCGGCTCCCCAGCATTGAGCGCCTTTCGCATCGCAATGTGGTGCGGCACGATCGACGTCCACACATTGAGCCCCATGCACGTCCCGGAGCATCGCGCCCACGTGAATGTACGCAGCTCGCCCGCTGAATACATGCTGAAAGCCATAGGCCGCAAGTGATACGAACACCGCCATGATCACGAACACCGTGCGGTTGTTGTCGAAGAAAAAGCACACCTCGTTGTAGAAAAACCAGCATGCCGCAATCGACGCGAAGCTGATCCCAATCGCCGCAAGCGGTCCAATGTCCGCCACGCTCGGATCGATGAGGTACGTCCTCGCCCCGTGCCAATAAATCATCGCCAAGAGCAGCGCACCCGTGATCAGCGTCGTTTTCGCTGGCCACGAATGCACGAGCAACCGCTCGGGATGCTTATCGGGCCAATATTGCTCGTGATAATAAAAACTCCCGCCATGGATTTCATCGAGCGTCCCGCGGATGTTTTCCTTCAGCACCTTGTCCTTCGGCGGCCTCACGGACAAGTCGAACCAGTTGAAATAGAACGACGTCCCGATCCACGCGATACCCGCCATCAAGTGAAGCCAGCGGAGCAGAAATCCGATCCACTCCTGAAAAAGCCCCATCATTCGTTCGCTCCCGGCATGCCGAGACTCTACCGCAACGGCGGCTCGATTGGATCGTATTTGTCCAGCCAGCAGACTCGGCCGTGATGCACGCGCCGGCGACAAACCCACCGCGCCCGCGACCCTCCGTACCACACGACGACAAACGTTCCCCCCGTTTGGCTCGACCGGGTATCCTTGCGAACGTGCGCGGTCCGGTCATGAAAATCGAGGGGCTGGGAGTTCGCTACGGCGACTTCTTGGCCGTGCGTGATGCCAGCGTGACGCTCGAACCGGGCGTCATCCACGCGATCGTCGGAGAAAACGGGGCAGGGAAGTCCACGCTCCTCAAGGCTGCCGCAGGCTTCGTGCCGTACGCGACGGGCAACGTGCACGTCGAAGGAAACGCATCGGCCATCGGCATGGTGCACCAACACTTCATGCTCGTCTCCGCCTTCACTGCGCTCGAAAACTTGGTCCTCGGCGCCGAACCCACGCGATCACTTGGTCGCCTTGATCTTGCCACCGCTCGATCGCGCGCAAACGAGTTTAGGAAGCAGACGGGCCTCACCGTGAACCTCGATGCAGTGACGCGAGACCTTGCCGTCGGAGAACGCCAGCGCCTCGAAATTCTGCGCGTTCTCTACCGCGGTGCACGTGCCGTTTTGCTCGACGAACCCACCGCCGTGCTGTCGCCCATCGAAGCTGCAGAGCTCTACGCAACGCTCGGAAAGCTTCGCAAAAGACGGCGCAACCATCGCCGTCGTCACCCATCACCTCCATGAAGTCATCCGATTTGCACATCACGTGACCGTCATGCGGCGAGGTCGCACTGTCGCGTCGCGCCCGATCGATCGTGCGGAAGGCGCTGCGCTCGAAGATGAGCTCACGCGCGCCATCATGGGCGGCGAGCCTCCTGCACCGACCAAGGCTCCAGAGCTCCCGGACAAACCCGCGGATGCTCTCACGATCGAGAACTTGGTGCTCGTCGATGCCAACGGAAAGCGTGTGCTCGATGGCGTCCAACTGTCCGTAAAGAAAGGCGAAATCGTCGGTGTTGCAGGCATCGAGGGCAATGGTCAACACGAGCTCATTCGTGCCATCGCGGGCCTCGAGCCCCACGTGACGGGGACGATCGAGCTCGGCGGCAAACCTTTTGACCACGTACGATCCGCGGAGGACATGCGAGCTCGCAGACGCGCGCCAGCCGTCGTACACGAGGATCGCCACGCCGAAGGCCTGATGCTCGAAGCCTCCGTTGGAGACAACCTGGTTCTCGGGGGAGCTCGGTGATCTGGAAGAGTGCGGCGCAAGAGAAGAACGTCATCGCGCGGCGTATCGAGCACTTTGGAGTTTTCCCAGCGGAAGCAGAGCGTGCGGCGGGGGTCTTGTCTGGCGGCAATCAACAAAAGATCGTCATGGCGAGGGCGCTCGATCGCATCGAAGCAAGCCCCGATCGGGCAGTCGTCGTGTTGGCAACCCACGCGCGGCGTGGACGTCGGCGCGGCGGCCGTGATTCATCGAGCCATCGTTTCGGCTGCTGAAAAGGGGCCCGGCGTGCTCTGATCAGCGCGGACCTCGGCGAGCTCGCTGTTTGTCCCACCGCATCGTCGTGCTTTCGGGCGGGCGCATCGTCGCCGACTTGCCGCCAGATACGCCCGATGACGTCATCGGCCGCGCGATGCTCGGCATGGAGGCCGCATGAAGCCCGCACAGAACCTCCGTTCAGCGTTGCCCATCGTGCTCGCGATCGCGGGCGGCATCTTGTTGTTTGACCTCATAGCATTTGCGTTCGGTCAAGCTCCCGCATCGGCGCTGCGCATGGCGTACGAAGGAACGTGGGGCACGCCGTATGGCATTGGGCAAGTGCTCTTCAAGGCGACGCCGCTGCTCTTCACGGGCTCGACGAAAATCGCGCTGCGTGCGGGCTTCCTTCGCGTTCGTCGAGGCGTGCACGAGATCATCACGGCCATCATGGTCAACCGCATTGTCGATGCGATTCTTCCGTGGGCGCTTGCAACGGTGCTCGGATCGGCGTCGCTGCGCACGGCGGACATAGCTCCGGGCGCCGCGCTTCCGCGGCTCGATCGCGTGTTTCCGTCGCTGCTCGGGAGCGCCGCGAGTTTCGCCTTTCCATTGGCGGTCGTTTCGGTGTTTGTTGTGATGGAACTGCTCGGCGCACGCGCGTGGGGCGCGAAATTCGTTGGGTGGGTTTGCGTGCGGATGCGTGTCGAGCCGAGGATGGTGGTCGAGCGGCGGCTGCTTTTGGCGATGCTCCTATCGGGCGCGGTCGCGGCGCTTGCGGTATCGTCGACCGCATTGGGTTACAAGGTTCTTACGAATTGGGACTCGGGGCCGGCGCAGGATGGAGCGGCATTGCGGTTGCAATGCTCGGACGCGGCAAGGCCATTGGCATCGTGCTCGCGGCGGTTTTTCTCGGGAACGCTCGAGCAGCGGGGTCTTGCGGTCAATGCGCGTGCCGAAGGAAGCCATGGATGTGCTTGAAGCAGCGCTCATTGTGCTCGTCGCGGTATCGACGCGAGCTGCGGCGAAGGAGGAGGCAACGAGAAAGGGCAATCGGGAGCCACCTGAAGAAAAGCCTGCGCTCGTCGCAGCGGCCAAGGAGGCAGCGCGATGAGCTCGATCGTATCGCTCACGATGCTCGCGGAATCCATACGCATTGCCGTGCCCTATACGTGTGCCGCCATTGCGGGGGTATGGGCCGAACGATCGGGCGTCATTCAGATTGGGCTCGAGGGCATTCTGCTCACGGGTGCATTTTCATCGGTGGCCGTTGCTTATGACGGGCAGCGCATCGCCCGGGCTCGTTGCGGCCCATTGGATCGGGCATTGCCGTATCGCTCGGCCATGGATTGCTCACGGAGAAGGCGCGTATTCACGCGGTCATCAGTGGCATTGCCATCAATTTGTTGGCTTTGGCGACGACGCGCATGGGTTTGCGCGCGCTTTACGACAGCTCGTCGAATTCGCCATCGATTGAAGGGTTTCGGTTTGGTCCGACCGGAGCGACCGGGCATTCGATGTTGGCGCGTGTGCTCGTCGATCCTGTCTTCATTTGCGCTGTCATTGCATTGATAGCGACGCCGTATCTCATGCAAAACACGCGGTTTGGCTTGCGTGTACGAGCGGCGGGGGAAAACCCGGTTGCGGCATCGAGCGTCGGGATTGGCATCACGAAAACGCGTCTTGCGGCGCTGGCGGTATCGGGGCGATATGCGCTTGGCGGGAGCGCATTTGGCCTACGATCAGCACCGGTTCGAGTCTGGCATGTCGGCGGGGCGCGGATTCATTGCGCTTGCGGCGGTCGTCGTTGGCGGCTGGCGAGCGAGCTGGGCGGCACTCGCGTGCCTTGTCTTCGGGACGCTCGAAGCGCTGCAAATTGCGCTCCAGGATCAAGCTCGGAAGAGCATGGTGGGGGACTTGGTGCAGGCATTGCCATATTTGGCGACGCTTTTGGTGCTCGCGTTTGCGAAAAGGCGTAGTGGCGCTCCCGAGGGGCTTGGGAAACACGCGACGGAGTAGGAAATATTCATCATTCTCGAGCAGAGCTCGAGTGACTTTACAACACACTCGTCGGGCTCATCGGGGTCATCGATGGATTCGGCAAGCATGCGCTCGATTGGTTGACGCCTTTGGGCACAACAATATCCATGACGCGAAGTCGCAAGCGATTTCTTTCGGCCGCGAGGTTCGCACGTGACGCGCAGTCGACGCACTGTGCACTGGCGGAGCGATTTGCTCGACGCTCACCTT